>JAZSRG010000141.1:0-1854 GCA_045538365.1 Clostridia bacterium | reverse complement strand
ATAAGTCTTAATTTTTCCACTCCACTCGCCAACGAACTCAAGATTGTCCGTCACGCCTTTTTGGACTTTTTTTGCAATTTTTAGTCCGTCTTCGCTCGTAATCTCCGCCCCTTTTATTCCTTTCGGCAATTTATTCACCACGGAATCACTAAAAGGACCGTCGTAAATTAGTTCGGGATAATCCACGGATATATCGTCGATTTCTCCAAAATCTAAGGATATATCGTCAAAATTTAGTAAAAAGGTCGCCCCTTCGCCTATTTTATCCCTAACTTTTTGAAGTTTTTTGCCAACTTCTATACTAATTTCGTGCAATCTTTTGAGATTAGCGCGCTCGCTCTCCGTTAAACTCTCCCCTTTATCCAACTTTTTAGACAAAGATTTCGCGTAGTCGCCTACTTGGTTTATATAAGTCGTAGTGCCTTTGAGCGCGCCTGTGTCGTTGGTTAACTGGGAAATATTAGCGTTCGCAAGGGTTGCGCGCTCCGCTACGTCCCCTAATAATTCTCTTTGATAACCAGTACTTTTTGAAACGGATAACTTTTCAAGTTTAATTTCAAGGTCGTTCACGTCCATTAATAGGTCGTAAAAAGACTTTTCATAGACGTTTTCTATCATATTGTTCGCGTGATTTCTTTCATTAATTAAGGCGGTAAAACCTGCTAAAACTCCCACCGTTAAGGCAAGAATTAAAGCGACTTTCGCCCATTTAGTTAGTTTTAATTCGTAACTCATATTCTCCCCCTACATACAAAAATTGTGTCGTCCTATAACCGTTACTATCGGTCTTGACCATATCCATTTGCTAGTTGCAATAGCAGGATTATAGTAATACAAGCAACCGTTCGTTGGATCCCAACCGTTCATAGCGTCGCGCGCCGCGGACTTTGCGGTTTCGTTCGGCTCTAAGTTGATTTGACCGTCACTTACAGCCGTAAATGCGTAAGGCTGATAAATAACGCCCGAAATGGTGTTGGGAAAAGCCGAGTTTTTAACTCTGTTTAGTACTACCGCTGCCACTGCAACTTGACCGCTGTACGGCTCTCCCCTTGCTTCGCTATACACGAGTTTTGCAAGAAGATAAACGTCGGACGACGAATATCCGCTAACGCTATTACTACTTGAAGTCGAAGCCCCGAGCGTTATTCCCATGGCGGCTGCCGTCTTTTTACCGACTATACCGTCCACCGTTAACTTGTTTTTGGACTGAAAATAACGGACTGCGCTCCGAGTTTTCGAGCCGTAAATTCCGTCAATCGAGCCCGAGTAATAGCCCCAATTTTTTAGTTTGGTTTGAATTTTTTTGACTACCGCGCCCGAACTTCCGTATTTATAACTTTCTGCGCTAACGTCCGTTTGCGGGATTAGACACAAAACGGTAAAAGATAACACTAAAAGTACGGACAATGTTAAAATTAATCTTTTGTTCTTCATAATTCCTCCTATGTATCAGCCGAATATTTTCTCGCAAAGTTCGGCTAACTTGGAGCGGTATTCTATGGTGTCCCCGTCTCCTTTCGGGGTAAAACACAAGGGTGGAAAAAGCACGCACCACCAGTTATTTCCCGTCCCTTCGCCAAGTTCTATGATAAGAGCGTCGTAAACCCCTTCTTCCAAGGTATAACCTTCGTAACTTCTTGCAGGAAAGTTTTCGCGTTTTAGTTTTGCAGTCGCGCCGTAACCGTAACCGTTTCTTTGCAAAACCTTTTCCGCTACTCTTTCAACTTCTTGAAGTCTTTTTTGCACGGCGGATTTTGCGTCGCTAAAACTGTCAATTTCTGACACTACGGGGGTTAAATACTCTACTACCGCGTCACGAACTTCGTACTTTACAGTTTGGTCGATATTAGTATT
>JAZSRG010000121.1:0-3903 GCA_045538365.1 Clostridia bacterium | reverse complement strand
GATAGATTTTGCTTAAACTGTAAACATAAATGGTAAGATTGAAAGGAGATTAGAAGGGGAGCGTTGTGCCTTATTCACCTGTATATGTTATAATTTATCGTGTTATATGTATATTAGTTGTTTGTTGAACGCAAAAGCAGGATAGATTATGTTGGAGCAGAAATAACTGCATTTCAGTAATACTTGTATTACAATTAGGACCAAGCACGATATTATTCAAACTGGCATTATATCTATTTGTGGTTGTAGTTGATTCCGTTGGAGAAACAAGTTTTATTGGAAGATATGCTCTTAAGCCGTTTGAAGTTGCAATGAAGTCAAGATTATCTAACTTTTTGCTGATAAACGGTAAAATAAAATCACTAAAATTCAAGACAAAAAAATTTTTTTATCCCTGAAAAAATGCTTGACAAGACCGAATTTTTAATATATATTTAGAGTCCACAAAAAAAATATGTACGTTGACTTTTTAAGTTTTCCACATAATGCGAATTATGTGGTTTTTTTCCCCACATAATGCGAATTATGTGGTTTTTTTATATGTGCCCGACTAAAACCAATCCCATTTTTTCAATATTCTTGCGGTGCTCTACTCCCGTCGACATAATATAAATTCGTGTTGTTTCGATACTACTATGACCTAAAATATCGGCTAATTTCGCTATATCTTTTTCTATTCCATAAAACGTGCGGGCAAATAGTTTTCTAAGATTGTGCGGAAATACTTTAGACGGCTTTACTCCTGCTTCTTTGCACAAACTTTTCATTTGCGCCCATATATAACTACGGTCAAGTGGTTTTCCGTTTCGAGTTACGAAAATCACTCCGCTTTTTATGCCGTTTTGCTTAACGTAATTCAGCAACAATTTTCTCAATTCTCTTGGAATAATAATTATTCGAATCTTATTTTTGCATTTGACCGAAATCTCCCCTTTTTTTACACCGTCAACCGTGAAAAATTTTAGTTCGGACACACGAATTCCCGTTCCACAAATCGTGCGAATTGCAAGATTTAATTTTTGTTTACTTTTAGCCGCATTAAGAAGTCTAATATATTCAAATTTATTGAGTTCTTTATCTTCGGATAAATAGGTTTGTCTTTGAACTCGAACGTTTTTTATTTTACAATCCCCCCATCCTTTGTAATCAAAAAAGCAATTTAAACTTGCAATCATTGAGTTTATAGAGCGTGGCTTATATCCAACTTTTTCAAGCATCATTTTATAAGACACCGCCAATTCTTTAACTACTTCATTTGTTTTTGCAAATACAAAGAATGCTCTTACGTCGCGAAGATATTTTTCCACCGTCGCGCTACTTTTTTCTTCTCTTAATAAATACTTTCTATATTCGTCTATATCCGAATTTTTTAAAGTTCTACCAGTCATAAAATTCCTCCAATTATATATTTAAAATAAAGTATAACTATATTTTACCCAAAAAAAGAAAATTTTTAACACAAAAAAAGAACCAATTGAAAAATCAATCAGTTCTCTTTTTAATAATTTTTCTATTTCATATTTTTCTGACAAATTTTCTTGTATTCCATAGGGGTGATGCCCTTATATCGTTTAAAAATCTTGGAAAAGTAACTGTTGTCGTTAAAGCCTGCGTCATACGCCGCCGTTATTACGTTGCAGTTTTCCACCGATATTTGTTGGCACGCTCGCTCAATCCTTAATCTGTTTATATAATCAATAGGCGCGTAGCCCGTAAATTCTTTAAAAAATCTGCAAAGATATTTTTCGTTCGTGCCTGACACTTTGGCAAGTTCGTCTAAAGTTATGCGCTCCGTATAATTTTGCTCAATGTACTCTAAAAGTTCGCTTATCATACGTCTTCTTTGTCCCGTTTTGGTGTTTTTGTCGTAATTTGTCACGCAACCCGTTTGGTATAATTCGTAAAAAAGTCTTGACAACTCGCTATACACTCGAAGTTCAAAGAAGTCCCGTCTATCCCTTAACTCGTCGCACACGTTTTCCACGCATTTTGTTACTTCGTCGCCTTCTAAAAACTTTGCTTTTTTTAGAGCAAGGTCGCCGTTAACTATGGGTAAAATAAACGCCGCTATCTTTCCACCCTTTACGCAAAGCATTTTTAGGTCGAAAACTACGCTATCGTATTCCGCGCCACTATCAGGCTCCGCTCTATGTAACACGCCACAAGACACGAGCGCGCTTTCTCCTGCTTTCACTTCGGTTTCTTCGTTGTTTAGATACAATAAAACCTTGCCCTTTTTAACCTTCATTAACTCAAATTCCAAATGCCAATGCAAGGGCATAACGTAGCGTGGGTGCCACGCGTTTACACCGTAATAAGATATAGGAAAATCGGGCGAGCCCCTATTCTCTTTTTCGTGATGTTCGCTTAATCTCATAAATAATCTCCAAAAAGTAAATATCGTTATACTTTTTTTCCTTTTTCCACAAGTATTTTAACATAATTTGTACTATAATGCAATAGTAAAGATATAATTTAAGGAGGAAAAATTATGGCAGAAAATAGACTTATCGGGGATTATCCCGTTATCGGTATCCGTCCCACTATCGACGGAAGACGCGGACCGCTTAAAGTTCGTGAATCTCTTGAAGACCAAACCATGAATATGGCTAAAAATTGCGCGGCTCTTTTGGAGAAAAATATTTGCTACTCTAACGGCGAACCCGTTAAAGTAATCATTGCTGACACAACTATCGGTCGTGTTGCTGAAGCCGCTGCCTGCGCGGATAAATTTAGAAAAGCAGGCGTTGATATCACTATCACGGTTACTCCTTGTTGGTGCTACGGCGCGGAAACTATGGATATGGACCCCAATACTATAAAAGCAGTTTGGGGATTTAACGGCACGGAAAGACCGGGCGCAGTTTATCTCGCTTCCGTTCTTGCTACTCACACCCAAAAAGGTCTTCCCGCTTTTGGTATCTACGGACACGAAGTTCAAGATATGTCCGACACGAGCATACCTTCCGACGTTGAAGAAAAACTTTTGCGTTTCGCTCGCGCTGCGGTTGCAGTTGCTACTATGCGCGGAAAGTCTTATCTCCAAATCGGATCAATCTGTATGGGTATCGGTGGCTCTATCATCTCCACCGACTTTATCGAAGACTATCTCGGCATGAGAGTTGAGTCCGTTGACGAAGTTGAAATTATCCGTAGAATGTCCGAAGGCATTTATGACGAAAAAGAATATCAAAAGGCTCTCGCTTGGGCTAAAAAATATTGCATAGAAGGTTTTGACAAAAACCCCGAAAATATGCAAAAAACTCGCGCGCAAAAGGATGCTGATTGGGAATTTGTCGTTAAAATGATGGTTATCATCAAAGACCTTATGAACGGCAACAAAAACCTTCCCGAAGGCGCGGAAGAAGAAATGGTTGGACACAACGCAATTGCCGCAGGTTTCCAAGGACAACGTCAATGGACGGACTTCTATCCTAACTGCGACTTCCCCGAATCCATGCTCAACACGTCATTTGACTGGAACGGAGCGCGTGAACCTTATATCCTTGCTACTGAAAACGACGTTTTGAACGGCATTGGAATGCTCTTTATGAAACTCTTAACCAACCGCGCGCAAATGTTTGCCGACGTTCGTACCTATTGGAGCGCTGACGCAGTTAAACGCGTTACCGGATACGATATGGAAGGAAAAGCAAAAGAAGCAGACGGTATTATCCACCTTATAAACTCCGGCGCTTGTTGTTTGGATGCAAACGCAGAAGCGCGCGACGAAAACGGTAACCCCGTTATGAAAAAATGGTGGGAAGTAACGGACGCTGACCAAGAAGCAATTATGAAAAACACTACTTGGAACTACGCCGACCTTGGCTATTTCCGTGGCGGTGGATATTCTTCACGTTTCGTAACTACCGCTGAAATGCCCGTTACTATGATAAGACTTAA
>JAZSRG010000138.1:0-5812 GCA_045538365.1 Clostridia bacterium | reverse complement strand
CACTAAATCGAGTTTTTCAAGCAAACTCAAACAAAGTCTTGTGCTTGCGTGTTCCCCCGTGCCAAACGCCATACCCGGCTCGAGTTTTACCCTTTCTTTATCCCCTTCGTAATCTATCCAATCGGGTACGATTGCAATTTTTTCAAGTTCTATAGTTTTGTAAAACTTGCGCCACTCTTCGTTCCAGTTCTCGGTGGAAACTTCTTTTATATCTACTTTTAATTCGCCAAAGTCTATGCCAAAGTCTTGTGATTTATAAAAATCCAATTTCTCTTGAAGGTCACGCAAAACGTTTTCTTTGTCTTCTATTTTGCAAAAACCTTTGACTTTAACGGTTTCTTCTCCCAAAAGAAGGTTGCCTTCTACGTAATCCCAGTTGGTTTTGGACGATAAAACGTCTAAAACGTCACGTTCATCACTAACACAAACGCCCTCGCCTGTTATTTCGGTGAGGGTGTCCGCTACTAAATCTGCTCCGTCCGACGTCGTCGAAACGGTTATTTCTATACTATCATTTCTCATAAATTTCTCAATGAATCATAGTACGCCTTTTGCTTGGGGTTTTGATTTTGACTCATCTTTTCCCCTAAAGTTTTAGGCGCTTCTTTTTGTTCTCTCGTTAAACTCTTCGGTGTTTCAACGGTAACGGTTACGTATAAGTCCCCGTATTGCTCTTTTCTTAACTGCTTAATTCCCTTGCCTTTTATTCTAAATACCGTGCCCGTTTGCGTGCATTCGGGTATAGTGTAACTCACGGGTTCAGTTAAGGTAGGTATATCTACCTTTGCGCCAAGGGCTGCTTGAGTGAAGGTAATGGGCATTTCAAGGTAAATATCAAAGCCACGTCTTTTAAATACGGGGTGCGCTTTGACGGATATAATAACTATAAGATTACCTTTCTTTCCGCCGTTTCTACCAGCCTCGCCTTCGTTATAATAGGTCATCATTTGTCCGTTGTCTATGCCTGCAGGAACGGTGATTTTAACCGTACGTCTTTGACGAGTATATCCGCGACCTTTACAAACGTCGCATTGTTCTTCAATGATTTTACCTGCGCCCCTACACTCGGGACAAACTTGTGAGTTTTGTATTCTGCCGAAAGGCGTGTTTTGTACCGTGCTTATAGTACCCGTACCGTTACATCTTGGACAAGTTTTAAGTTTAGTACCGTATTTTGCGCCCGTTCCTTTACAGTCTTTGCACTCTTCCGACCTATTTATTGTGATTTCCTTTTCACAACCGAAAGCCGCCTCTTTAAAGGTTAAAACGAGTTCCATAGTGATGTCGTCGCCGTCCACCCTATTATCTCGCGCGTATCCACGGCTACGTCCACCGCCAAATGACGAGAAAATGTTAGAGAAAATATCGTCAAAACCACCGAAACCGCCAAATCCGCCTGCGCCTCCGCCGAACCCACTATTCATAGGTCCTTCTTCCGAGCCGTAAGCGTCGTAATTTGCGCGTTTTTCTTTGTCGCTAAGTACACCGTACGCGTGGTTTATGTCCTTAAATTTGGCTTCCGCCGCCTTCTTTTCACTATCGCTCGCCGTACTGAATTTATCCGGGTGATATTGTTTTGCAAGATTTCTATATGCGGACTTAATTTCCGCGTCAGTCGCGTCTTTTTTTACACCCAAGACGTCGTAATAATTTTTGTCCATATTACTCCTTAAAAAGGTAACAGAGGGGGCGAACCCCTCTGTCAAGATTTATTAGTGAATATCGGGGTTATCGAAACCGCCTGCGTTTTGGTCAGCACCGGGTGCTGCTTGTTGCGCTTGTTGATAAAGTTTAGTAAATATCGGGTTTGCAACGCTTGAAAGTTTGTCGGTTGCGGCTTTGAGTTTGTCAACGTCGTCCGTCTTAACTTCTTCTTTTGCTTCCTCGATTGCTTTCTTCAACGCTTCTTTATCTTCGTCGGAAATTTTATCTCCGCTCTCGTTCAACGCCTTTTCGGTAGCAAAGATAAGTTGGTCTGCTTGGTTCTTCATAGCGATTGCTTCCGTACGTTTTTTGTCTTCTTCAGCGTATTTTTCAGCGTCTTTTACGGCTGCGTCAATGTCGCTTTCCGTAAGGTTGGTGGAACTGGTAATAGTTACGCTTTGTTCTTTGCCCGTACCCAAATCTTTTGCTTTTACGGATACGATACCGTTTGAGTCGATATCAAAGGTAACTTCAATTTGGGGAACTCCGCGGGGAGCGGGAGCAATACCGGTAAGTTCAAATCTTCCCAAAGTCTTGTTGTCCGCTGCCATACCACGTTCTCCTTGCAATACGTGGATATCTACTGCGGGTTGGTTATCTGCTGCCGTTGAGAAAACTTGTGATTTTGAAGTAGGAATAGTGGTGTTTCTATCAATAAGTTTAGTGAATACACCTCCCAAAGTTTCAATACCAAGGGACAACGGAGTTACGTCCAAAAGAACTACGTCTTTTACGTCGCCTGAGAGTACACCGCCTTGGATAGCCGCGCCAAGAGCAACGCACTCGTCGGGGTTAATTCCTTTGTAAGGCTCTTTTCCTGTGAGTTTCTTAACCGCTTCAACTACGGCAGGAATACGGGTAGAACCACCTACCAAAATAACTTTGGATATATCTGATGCGGAAAGTCCTGCGTCTTTTAACGCTTGCATTACAGGGCCTTCGGTCTTTTTAACCAAATCTTCAGTCAAAGCGTCGAATTTTGCTCTCGTGATATCAAGGTCCAAGTGTTTAGGTCCAGTAGCATCTGCCGTGATAAAAGGTAAGTTAACGGTAGATTTAGTAACGCCGGAGAGTTCAATTTTTGCTTTTTCTGCCGCTTCTTTAATTCTTTGCATAGCCGTCTTGTCTTTTGACAAGTCAATGCCTTCCGCTCTCTTAAATTCGTCAACGATATAGTCCATCAACTTAATATCGAAGTCGTCGCCACCGAGTTTATTGTTACCGCTCGTTGCAAGAACTTCAAATACGCCGTCGCCAAGTTCAAGAATAGATACGTCGAACGTACCGCCACCCAAGTCGTATATCAAAATCTTTTGATTTTTAACTTCTTCTTTGTCAAGACCGTATGCAAGGGCTGCCGCAGTCGGCTCGTTTATGATACGCAAAACTTCAAGTCCTGCGATTTTACCTGCGTCTTTAGTTGCTTGACGTTGTGAGTCAGAAAAATATGCAGGAACGGTAATAACGGCTTGCGTTACTTTTTGTCCAAGATAAGCCTCTGCATCTGCTTTAAGTTTTGCAAGAATCATTGCGGAAATTTCTTGCGGAACGTAGGACTTATCTCCAATATTTACTTTATAGTTAGAGCCCATTTCTCTTTTAATGGAAGTAACCGTGCGGTCTGCGTTTGCAACTGCTTGACGTTTTGCAACTTGACCTACGAGTCTTTCTCCGTCTTTAGAAAAACCAACGACTGACGGAGTAGTTCTGTTTCCTTCGGGGTTAGGAATAACGACTGCTTCGCCACCTTCCATAACCGCTACGCATGAGTTTGTTGTACCTAAGTCAATACCAATAATTTTTGCCATAATATATATCTCCTAAAAAATTTTCTATTATTTACTAACTTTCACCATCGAGTGGCGCAAGACTTTGCCTTTAAATAAGTATCCTTTTTGGAAAACCGCCAAAACTTTGCCTTCTTCCACACCGTCCACTTCTTCGCTGGTTACGGCGTTGTGGTATTCGGGATTAAAGTCTCGGCCTTCGGCTTCGATTTCTTCAACACCGCCGTTTTTTAAAACGTCTTTCATTTGTTTGGTGATGAGTTCTACGCCTTTTCTATCGTTTTCGTCCACGATTGCCGTAATTGCTCTTTCTAAATTGTCCATAACGGCAAGCATTTCAAAGTAAACGTCGTTTGCTCCGTCGTTTCTCGCTTTTGTTACGGCTTCTGCGTTTCTTTTTCTAAAATTGTCAAAATCAGCCTGTGTTCTTAACCATCTATCCTTGTAGTCTGCGGTTTCTATAGCGGATTTTTGCAATTTTTCTTCGTATTCCGCTATAATCTCCGTCTTTTTCTTGGTTTTTTGCTTGGTTTCCACAGTATTTTCTACCTTTTCGTCCATTTTTGCCTCCTACTCTTCCTGATTTAAGGTCTTCGTTATATAATTCAGTACGGATACTACCTTGTCGTAATTCATTCTCGTAGGTCCAATTACTCCTACTTGACCAATCTCTTTTCCACGAACGGTGTATTTTGCGCTTATTACCGAGCAATCTCCTATTCCGCCGTCTTCCGCGTCAATTTTTACGGTCAATTCGATAGGACTACCGTCTATGCTCACTGCGTTTTCGTTCGCGGTCATAAGTTCGGAAAGTTTTTCTTTGGTGTCTATTACTTCAAGTAAATTTTTAACCTTTTCAATGTTCTCCGCGTATTCGGGATAGTCAAGCATTTTTCTGCTTCCTTCTAAATACACCCCGTCGTCTTCCCCTTTTCCGTGACGGCGAATAGCGTCGAATACGGACTCGAAAAGTTTGCGGAATTTATTGAGTTCTCCGTCTATCATCTCGTCGGGCATCTCAATCTCGCCAAGATGTTTGCCTGCAAACACGTCGTTTAAAAGTCCGCTCGCGACTTCAATATATGTGTCCCCCATATCGTCCGGGATATCTATTATATTGTCGCGTATTATACCCGAGTCGGTTATAACTATAAGCAAGGCGCTTCCGTCCGTTAAATCAACGAGTTTGATTTCCTTTATAATAACGTTTTCAATATTAGATATAAGAATAACCGAAGTGTAATTGGTAATATCGCTAATAACTTTTGCCGTGCGTTTTACGATATCTTCCACTTTCACCATCTTATCCGTCAAATAAGTCTTAATCTTGTGCATTTCGGACGGCGTAAGATTTTTCTTACTCATAAGTTTGTCAACGTAAAGTTTGTACGCTTTGCTCGACGGAATTCTTCCTGCCGATACGTGAGGTTGAACGAGATAGCCCATATCTTCAAGCGCGGATAACTCACTACGTATAGTCGCAGGGGATAACGCAGGCAAATATTTTTGCTGAATTTCCTTACTGCTAACGGGTTCTGCGCCCGCAATATATTCGTCCACGACTGCGTGTAAAATTTTAATTTTTCTCTCGCTTATTTCTTTCATTTCTCGTTCCCTTTTTAGCACTCGCGCGCTCCGAGTATTAGCACTCGCACGTTTTGAGTGCTAATTGATTACATTATACACCTATTGTGTAAATTGTCAACTGTTTTTTTGTATGTTTTTAATTTTTATTTTAAAATTTTTTCGCATTAAATTTAATCAAAAAACAAGATTTTTAATCCCGTTTTTCGTCTTTTTCAGTCTTTTTTAAAGTGTTTTGAAGAAAAAACACCCCAAGTAGCACAAGAAAAATTCCAAAAAATTTTTGTAAAGTTTTAGTGTCCGTGAAGTTTGCTAAAACCGCTCCTGCTATACTGGTTAGGACGGCAGGAATAATAATAAAAATTATATCTTTGCCCTTAACTAACCCTTGTTTTTGATTAATTAAAAGGCTTACCCCCGACATAGGTATAAAACTGAGTAAATTTATACCTTGAGAGAGCCCTTGCGCCACTCCGCCAAATATTACGAGCAAGGGTATCAAGAGCGTTCCGCCTCCCATACCCATGCCCCCTACTACACCGCCTAAAAGCCCGAAAACTATATACCAAATCACCATAAAAGTTTAACCCCTCCTGCAATCATAATCAAAGAAAAAATTATTCCTAAAACTTTGTTTGGGATTTTTTTCAGCAAAAAACTGCCTATACCGCCACCGAGTATAAAAGCGATACCTACTGACAATCCTATACTAAAATCAAAGTTGCCTGACAAAAGAT
>JAZSRG010000072.1:0-6368 GCA_045538365.1 Clostridia bacterium | reverse complement strand
AAGACGCTTGGAGTAGGTTTTGCTTTTTACGGTATTTTCGGGTACGCACACCCGTAATATAATTTTAAAAAAATAAAAATAAAAGGAGACACTATTATGCTTAAAAAAAGAAGAATCGTAGTAGCAAGTTTTATGATAGTTGCTATTCTCGCTCTTGCTATCGGTTACGCAGCAGTTTCCACCACTTTGGACTTTATGGGTACTGCATCAGTATCAACCTCTGCTACTGCAGACGTATTGAGCAGTGACGTAGTATTCACGACCGCTGAAGCAGTTGCTTCAAACGGTGGAGCAAACTCTACTGCCGTACTCGCTATGAACAACAAGAGAGTATCTTTTGAAGCAAAAGACTTTACCGCAGTTAACGATACCGTTACCATCGTTGGTACTATCGAAAACCAAGGTAACGCAGGTTACGACGTAACTCTTACCCCCAGACTCGTTGCACCCGTAAGCAACGCAAACGAATATTTTGACGTTACTTACGCTTTTGACGACGCAGTTCAAGATAATGAAATCGCTGCAGGCGCTTCAAGAGATTATAAAGTAGTTATCAAACTTAAAAAGTTGCCCGTTGACTCTACCGTAAACGTTACTGTTACCGTAGAATTGACCGCAACCACTATTAACGCTTAATTTTTTGAGTTTAGGAGAGAAAAATGACCGCAAATAAGAGAGTTTTATACATAATTAGCATATCTTTTGCGGTCATTCTCTCGCTATCACTCTTTTTATTTCCGGCAAACAGATGGCTTGCAAGCGCATTGTGCGTAATCGCTTGCGGTTTGTCTTGGTATTTTTTTAAAAAGTCGGGGATACTCTCTATCAATAAAAAAGAAGTTTTATTGATAGTTTCTACCATGGGACTTTTGTATCTCATGGCGTATTATTTGACGGGTATAAGTTATGGATATAAGTCGGAAAATAATTTCACGTTTTCTTACTTCATGTCCTTCGTTTTACCTGCCGTTATTTTAGTCGTGTCAACTGAGATTTATAGAGTCAAAGTTTTGTCCCAAGAAGACAAAATCGCAAACGCCTTTTGTTTCGTGTCTTGCGTTTTGGCGGAAATACTCTTTTATACGACTACGGTTGGGTTTGCTACCTTTAACCGATTTATGGATATGGCGGGACTGGTTATCCTTCCCACCCTTATATCTAACGTGTTGTATCACTATCTTGCAAAAAGATACGGTTACGCGCCAAACGTTGCGTATAGGCTTATACTTGCTCTATACACGTTTTTCGTGCCGTATTCGGTGCATTTGCCCGAAAGTCTTTTTGCTTTTTCCAAACTAATTTTACCTTTGTTAGTTTGGGCGTTTATCTATTTCTTGTACGAAAACAGGAGATATTACACCCCGAAAAAACGGGCTAAATGGAAATACGCCGTGTATATCTTACTCGTTTTGATATGTATCGCGTTTATTATGCTCGTGTCTTGTCAATTCCGTTTCTACGCCATAGTTATAGGCTCGGAAAGTATGACGGGGGAGATTAACAAAGGGGACGTCGTAGTGTGCGAAAGATACGACGACGGCGTGCTTTTTGAAGGTCAAGTTATAGTTTTTGAAAACGACGGTGTTCGAGTCGTCCACAGAATTGTTGACGTTCAGCACGTGGACGGTGAGACTCGCTATTATACAAAGGGCGATGCCAACACCAACAAGGACAACGGATATAGAACCGAAGACCAAATTTTGGGTATCGTTCATTTCAAAATACCGTATATAGGTTACCCAACTCTTTGGGTAAGAGAAATATTTTAATTAGGAGTATTTATGTCTGAAGCCGAGAAAAAAAGGAGAGCGGAATACAAAAGAAACCGCAAAAAATGGATGAGCGTGCAATTTTATATTGCAGTTGCGCTTATTGCTATTTTGATATTCTCCTCGATCATGTTTATACAACTGAATCAAACGGTTTACATTGATTATTCCGAGAGCGGAGTAGTCGATTATGAAGTTAAACTTCTCGAGAACGATTTTTACGAAGAAGAGTGGCTTGAGTCAGGTAGAAGTTACGTGTCTAATCTTATAGACAAAGTCAAAGTAACCTTTGACTATAACGCCGTTATGGATACTGAAAACGTAGCATACGAATACACTTATTCGACGGTTGCGCAAATAAGAATCGTGGACGACAGATCTTCTGCCGTAATCTTTAATCCCAAAACCGTGCTTTTACCCGAACAAAAGGAAAGCGTTTCAGGGAAAAAAGAATTGGATATCGATACGATTGTAACTTTCGACTACGCAACTTACAATAATCAAGTCGTAGAATTCGTAGAGTTTTACGATTTAGACGACGTTAGTTGTTACGTTGATATTACGACTTACGTTACCGTACTTGGCAACTGTCCGCAATTTGAAGGAAATACGAAGAACGAATTTTCTTCCACTTTGACCGTGCCACTTGCCGTTCAAACGGTAAAAATGACTACGGGAAATAGCGCTCCCGCAGGAGTTACCCGCATACTTGCGTGCGTAAACTTCTTGGGAAAAGAAGTATTCAAGATACTTACTATCGTATTTGCCGTACTTTCAGTTGCATCCGTTGTAACCCTTATAATTTACAGTTACGCAACGAGAAACCACGATATCAACTACGCTATCAAAGTTAAGAGAATAATGAATTCTTATAAGTCTTATATCCAAAGAATAGAAAACGTATTTGATACCACGGGTTACGACGTTTTAAATGTAGCGACTTTTAACGAAATGCTCGGTATTCGCGATACTATACAGTCGCCCATACTTATGAGTGAAAACGAAGATAAAACTTGTACTACTTTCTTTATTCCGACTAATACCAAACTCTTGTACGTTTATGAATTAAAAGTAGAAGATTATAACGAAATTTACGGTATAAAAGAAGAAAATACTAATATAGCATAATTAAAGGAGAGCATTATGGAAAAGAAAACTAAAATCTTTATAGCCTTAATGCTCTCTTTTGCATTTTGTTTTGCTTTCGTTGGATACGCTCAAGTGTCCACTACGCTCGACTTTACGGGAGATGCGGAAGCGCAACCGCAAAAAGGCGTATTTATATCCCAAGCGGAAGGCTTAAACGGGACTTATTCCAAGGTAAATACTTACATATCCACGACTTTGAGTTCTACGACCACTTTGCAAAATTCAACGGCAAAAGTCACGTACGATATAACTCTTTACAATAATTCAAACTACGTTTACGTCTTTAACGGAGAGAAATATCTCGAAACTGCTTACGATAATCAAAATATTACTTATACGATAACGGGGCTTAAAAAAGGGGACGAGATAGCGTCAAAAAGTTACTTGGAGTTCTCTATAACGTTTGGGTATAAAAGTGGCGCAAGCACGCAAAATAACGTTTTAAACTCTATTATAAACTTCGAGTTCGTACCTGCGGAAGAATATATACCTGAAATAGCGGTATCGGGCGCGCTTGACCAATTTAAAGTTATACTTAATACGGAAAGCGATTACAATCAGTTGATAAATTTGATGAACAATTATTCAAGCAATAACCGTCCGAACTCGTCTTACGTTGGTAACGTTGTAGGCTCGTCCAGTACGGACTCGACTGTTTTAAACAATCTTTTCACAGAAAACAACGAAAACCACTTAAAACTTATCATAAACGACAAAGAAACTAACGTAACCGCTATGATAAAGAAAGAAAACGTTGACGGTAACACCTCAACTGGAGATGCGAGCGGAAACGAAATGACTATATATATGACGGCTTACGACTTTGACGGAGTAAGATGGGGACAGTCTATCACGGTTTACGCTGCGGTGTTTACAAAGGACGCGAACGGAGATTGGTACCAGTTAGGGGAAATGTACGAAGGAACGGCAACCGTTAACAACTACGGCGGTAGCATATTAGGCGCGAGAAACTCGTTTAACACGGACACTTGGAAATCGGCAAAAGCGTACAACGGCGTAAAATCAGGTTCGAATATAGAAACTGTAACACAGGCTTTGAAATAGTGATTAGTAATAAAAAAGCAAGATTTTTTGAAAATCTTGCTTTTTTTAATCGTCGTCAAAGTTGAGATTGTCGCACAAAAAAACGTTGTATAGAGAAGTCGCTCTGTTTATTGCTGAATATCCGTATTTTTCTCGTATTTTATCAAGGGCGGACTCGAGTTTGCTTTGTTTTTCGTTTTCGTCCCCGAATATTGAGAGTTGGTAACCGTCCGACTCGCTAGTCAGTCTAATTGCGGATACAGTAACGGCGCGAACGGGTTTTCTTGACGAAAAATCGTAAAGAGAATTTATCACGTTCATAGCCTTTCTTGCTATAATCGTCCCCGAATCCGTTGCTATGTCCAAAATAATTTGTTTAGAACAATGAGAAAATTCGTTGTCTTTTATAGTTACGTGTATGCCACAGGCTTTGAGTTTGTATTTTCTAAGCCTTGTTGCCACCATATCGGATAGCGCGAATACGACGGGGGAGATAGCCTCCGCGCTCGTTACGTCGTGCTCCATAGTCGTGCCGTGGCCAACGCTAAGCGGAGGCGCGTTGTCGTAAGAAAAACCTACTTCGCTATCGTCTTCGCCATTTGCGTATTTTATAAGGTCAAGACCGACTACGCCAAAGACTTCTTTCATAAGTTTTCTATCCGCTTTTGCTAATTCGCCTATGGTGTGGATATTCATTTTTTGCAGTCTGTTTGCAGTTTTTCTACCCACCATTAGCATATCGCTTGCGGGGAGATTCCATATCTTTTCCTTAAACTCGTATTTTTTAATAACCGTGACTGCATCAGGCTTTTTCATATCGCTACCGAGTTTAGCAAATATTTTGTTAAAAGACACGCCAACGGATATCGTTAGCCCTAAATCGTTTTTTACTCGCTCTCTTATAGTGTTTGCAATTTTTTCTCCGTCACCGAAAAGTTTTTGGGAGTGAGTAACGTCCAACCAACACTCGTCGAGCCCAAAACTTTCCACCCTGTCCGTGTATTGTGAGTATATATAAAAAACTTGTTTGGAAATTTCACCGTACAAAGAGTGACGTGGCGCGACCATTATAAGTCCCGGACACTTTTTTTGCGCTTGCCAAATGGCTTCACCCGTTTGAACGCCTTTTGCCTTGGCTTCGTTTGATTTAGCGAGCACTATTCCGTGCCGTTTTTCGGGGTTTCCGCAAACGATAAGGGGCTTGCCTTTGTACTCGGGGTGAGCCAAAATTTCAACTGATGCGTAGAAATTATTAAGATCACAATGCAAAATTACTCTTTCCATACCTATATTTTACCACAAAAAATGAAATAAACAAGGGATTTTTAGGACTTTTAAAAATCGGTGTTGCAAATTAGAAAAAAGTGTAGTATAATATAAGTAATTCAACCAAGCAAAAGGGGAGAAAAATGCAAAAAGTAAGAAAAGCAGTTATTCCGGCGGCAGGGTTTGGCACGAGATTTTTGCCCGAAACCAAAGCCGTACCTAAAGAGATGATGCCCATAGTTGACACCCCCGCTCTTCAACTAATAGTAGAAGAAGTGGTGGATAGCGGTATCGACAACGTGCTTATTATCACGAGTGGCAAAAAACGTTGTATGGAAGACCATTTCGATAAATGCGCCGAACTTGAAAACCTTTTGAAAAAGGCAGGCAAAACCGCCGAACTTCAAATGTGTGAGAGAATAGAAAATATGGCTAATTTTTCCTTTATCCGTCAAAAAGAGATGAAGGGTTCAGGTCACGCAATCGGTCTTGCAAAAGAGTTCGTAGGCAACGAGCCTTTTGCAGTTTTATACGCGGACGACTTAATATATAGCCCGGAAAACCCCGTTACCGCCCAACTTATAAAAGCGTACGAAACGACGGGTACGAGCATACTCGGCGTACAAACTGTGGACAAAAAAGAAGTTTATAAATACGGAGTTATAAATCCCGGCGCGCAAAAGGGTAGATACACCGAAGTTAAAGGCTTTGTGGAAAAACCGTCCGTGGACGAAGCGCCGTCCAATCTTATATCGGTTGGAAGATACTTATTAACCCCCGAAATTTTCGAGCAACTTGACAGGAGCGAGTATTCTTCAAACGGAGAACTTTATCTAACTACGGCTATTGAGAAAATGATTCACACGTCCGGAGTTTACGCTTATTCCTTTGAAGGAATTCGTTACGACACGGGGGACAAACTTGGATATTTGAAAGCAAATATCGAGTACGCATTAAGGGACAAAAAACTTGGTAAAGAGTTTAAAGAGTATCTTGATTCTTTAAAATAAAAAATTATATATACATTACAAGTTATAAAGGCTTGAAAGGTATTTTTTTTGCCACGAATACCAAAAGACGACTTATTTCTACTTGCAAATTGACAGTGCTTGTGATAAACTTAAAACTGTGTATCTATAT
>JAZSRG010000148.1:0-2764 GCA_045538365.1 Clostridia bacterium | reverse complement strand
AACTAATACAAATATAATTTATATTTTAATTAGTTTATTTGAGCGATTATTTCGAAAAGGAGGAAAGAAAAATGTTCAAGAACAATCAAGTTGAAGCGTTGATGAACGCAACTTTAATTAATTTAAAAAACTTAAGTGACGTTGACACTGTTATAGGCAAACCAATTACTTTGCCTGATAATTCAATACTAATACCCGTTTCTAAAGTATCTATGGGCTTTTTAGTAGGTGGAGGAGAATATAACGATAAAGGAAATAAGAACAGCCAATCTTTTCCCTTAACGGGTGGAAGCGGAGCAGGATTAAGTGTAAATCCAATTGGCTTCTTACACGCATCTGTGTGTGAGAGCGAGTTTATTAAAATAGACGAGTCTTCGGACAAATTATCTGATTTTATATCTGCAACTATAAATAGCATTAAAAACAAGGCGGTAAAATGAGTAAAGTATTACAAAAAACTTTGTTTTATATAATAATATTAAGTTTTATTTCATATCTTATTCCCGCTTTTACAGTAAGCGCAAGCACAGACAATAAAAGCGGTTACGTCGTAATTGAACAAACCTCAAAGAGAGTTTTAAGTGAAAAAAATAAAGACCTAAAACTTCCTATGGCAAGCACAACTAAAATCGTTACAGCGCTCGTCGTATTAGAGCACGCAGATTTAAGCGATAAAGTAATAATCCCAAAATGTGCAGAAGGAGTAGAAGGCTCTTCAATTTATATAAAAGCAGGGGAAACTTACACAGTAGAAGACTTATTATACGGTTTAATGTTAAGGTCGGGAAACGATAGTGCAGTTGCGCTCGCTATGCACGTATCGGGCAGCATTGAAAAGTTTTGCTCTTTAATGAACGAAAAAGCAATTGCAGTTGGCGCAACAAACACGAATTTCGTCAACCCGCACGGCTTGCATGACCAAAATCATTATACAACTGCATACGACTTAGCCTTGCTTACCGCGGAAGCATACAATAATGAAAATTTTATTAAAATCGTATCATCTAAAAAATACAAATTAAAAGACTCTTATATTTACAATAAAAATAAACTACTTGGATCTTACGAAGGCGCTGACGGCGTTAAAACGGGGTACACAACCAAATCGGGCAGATGCTTGGTCAGTTCATCAAAAAGAGATGGTATGCGAGTAATTTGCGTTGTGCTCAATTATTATGATATGTGGGATAAAAGCAAAGAATTGATGACCACCGCTCACAAAAAGTATGATTTAATTAAAGTTTTATCAAAAGACGATTTAACTCAAAGTAACGTAATAAACGGAATTAAAAGAGAAGTTAAATGTAGCGTAAATAGCGATTTTTATTATCCATTAACAGTTGACGAAATTAGTTCTTTAAGTTATGAAAAGGAAGTTTTTGATACACAAGCCCCGGTATACTCAAACCAAATTTGCGGTACGGTGAAAGTTTATCTTGATAAATGCTTGATTTTTGAGAAAAATATCTATACAATAGAAAACGTAAGAAAAAAGACCTTTCTTGATTGGCTTAATGAACTTACTAATATCAAAAATTTTGGAGCATAAAATGAGAATAAACAAATATATAGCAGAATGTGGCATTGCGTCAAGACGTAATGCCGACGTTTTGATTAAAGAAGGTAAAGTTAAATTAAACGGAAAAGTCGTAACCACGCCGGGCATAGACGTAAACGAAGAAAACGACACCGTAACCGTTGATGGAAATAAAATTTCTCTACCTTCTGATTTTACATATATTCTTTTCAATAAACCCAAGGGTTGCGTATGCACGGCAAATGATGAAAAGGGTAGAAAAACCATTTTTGACTTTATAAATCTTTCAAACAAAAGACTGTTTTCCGTTGGTAGGTTAGACTACGATTCGGAAGGCATGCTTATTTTAACCAACGACGGAGAGTTGTCATATAGACTTACTCATCCGTCAAACGAGATTCCAAAAACCTACGTTGTAAAAATCGAAGGACAAATCCAAGAAGACCAACTTGCAAAACTTAGAAACACCTTAGAATTACCTGGTGGCGGTGTTTCTCATCACGCAAAAGTTAAAGTCCTTGAAACTTTTAAGGATTCAACTCGTTTACAAGTAACGATTTCCGAAGGAAAAAATAGACAAATTAGAAGAATGTTTGAAAGCGTTGAAAAGAACGTTATTTTCCTTAAAAGAATAGCAATAGGAGAATTTAAACTCGGAGGATTATCTCGTGGCGGTTGGAGATATTTGACTCCCGAAGAAGTTTTCTATCTCCAACACATCTAAACTACACCCAAAAGTTATAGGGAATAGACACGAGATAGGCGTTACTCGTCTTAACAAGTTTTCGCTCTCCTAAAAAATTGGTTATATAAGCATCAATTCTATATTCGTAATCATTTCCGTCAATAACGTTATTATCAACGAATTTATACTCGTTTCCGTCCCCTAAAAATATATCTATCACGTCTTCGTTTTCAAAAAGCGAAGACTTTTTTATTTCGTATTCAACGCCTATTTCCGTTTTGATAATTATATTAGGTCGTCCTGATTTTACCACAACGTCAAAGGTTAAATCAATTTCAGGCAAAGAATCGTCAATTTCCGCCTTTATTAGGTTCTTATTAAATATATCAACTAAAACCTCGTCCTTTGTATAGAATTCATTTGCAACAATCAAATTGTGCTCCTCTAAATATTGCTCTTTTGCAAAAGGCAGAGTAATTACGCTATCAGGTATATCAATATCTTTCGGATAATTGCCGTTTGAATAAAGACAGTTATATATT
>JAZSRG010000042.1:0-2938 GCA_045538365.1 Clostridia bacterium | reverse complement strand
GGTATCAAATTTGATTTCAATGATGAAAACAAATAATTGACGTATTTTGTACTCCGATTGAACTCCAATCGGAGTACAAAAATTATTTTTAAAAACCACCTTATTTTTATTGCTTTTTTTAATTTAATCTTGTATAATGTTTAAGTCGTCTGGGTGTGGCGCAGTTTGGTAGCGCGCATGAATGGGGTTCATGAGGTCGCAAGTTCAATTCTTGTCACCCAGACCATTTTTTTTACCTTTTTTTAATTTAACCAGGAGGAAAACTATGGACTTATTTAAAAAGTGCCAGGACTTTTCTTTGGTCAAAGAAATCAAGGCACAAAACATTTATCCCTATTTTAGAGAGCTTGAATCCAAGCAGGACATTGAGGTAATCATGGACGGTAAGCGTAGAATTATGCTTGGCTCTAATAATTATCTCGGTTTAACCACGAATCCCAAAGTAATTGAAGCAGGCGTAAACGCTATTAAAGAATATGGTTCAGGATGTTCTGGATCACGTTTTTTAAACGGTACGCTAAAATTACATACCGAACTTGAAACTAAACTTGCGAAATTCTTAAACAAAGAAGCGGTAGTTACTTTTTCTACGGGCTTTCAATCAAATTTAGGCATTATCAGCGCAATAACTTCAAAAGACGATTACATTATATCTGACAGAGAAAACCATGCAAGCATTTATGACGGTTGCAAATTAAGTTATGCAAAAATGTTACGTTATCGCCATAACGATATGGAGCATCTTGAAAATATCTTAAAGACTGTTCCCGATACTGCAGGTATTCTTATCGTAACGGACGGTGTATTCAGTATGGGCGGAGATATTGCTAATCTTCCCGAAATCGTTCGTCTTGCTAAAAAATACGGCGCAAGGGTAATGGTTGACGATGCTCACGGACTTGGCGTTTTAGGTAACGGTGGACGCGGTACTGCCGATCACTTTGGTTTAACCGACCAAGTTGATATTATAATGGGTACTTTCTCAAAATCTCTTGCAAGTTTAGGTGGATATATGGCTGCAAGCGCAGAAGTCGTTGAATACGTTCGTCACGTGTCAAGACCGTTTATTTTTTGCGCCTCAATTCCGCCGGCATCATGCGCAACTACGATTGCAGCGTTAGAAGAATTACAAGCGCACCCCGAATTAGTTACGAGATTATCGGAAATTTCTAACTACGTTCGTAAAGGTTTAACGGAAAGGAATATAAATATTCGTCAGTCTTTGACACCGATTATTCCTATATACACCTACGACACGGTAACGACTCTAACTATGTCAAAGTTATTGTATGAAGCAGGAGTTTACGTAAATTCCGTATTACCGCCCGCAACACCCGCAACGGAATGCTTGTTGCGTACGAGTTATATGGCAACGCACACCAACGCCATACTTGACGAAGCAATGGATATTATTAAAGACGTTTTCGATAAACATCCTATTATAAAACATGAATAAAGTAGTTATTATCACGGGTGGTTCGAGTGGCATAGGTTATGCCACGGCGAACTATCTTGCAAAAAATTATATTGTTTATGAGTTTAGCAGAAAAGGTGTGTCCCGTGATGGCGTAGAGCACGTTTTTTGTGATATTACTAATGAAGAAGATTGTAGAAACGCGGTAAATTACGTTATTGAAAAGTCGGGAAGAATCGATATAGTTATCAATAACGCAGGTTTTGGTATTTCGGGCGCAATAGAATATACGGAAACTCGTGATGCTAAAAAACTCTTTGACGTTAATTTCTTCGGTACTCATAACGTTATTAAAGAAACCCTAAAATACCTTAAAGAAAGCAAGGGCAGAATAATTAACGTTAGTTCGGTGGGTGGCGTGCTTTATCTACCGTTTCAAGCCTTTTATTCCGCAAGTAAATCTGCAACAAACGCATTAACGCTTGCTTTAAGAAACGAAGTTAAAAATTACGGCGTATCCGTATGCGCAGTAATGCCGGGGGACGTAAAAACAGGTTTTACTAAAGCCCGCGAAAAGTCTGACGTTGGAAACAGCGAATATCAAGGTAGGATTGAACGTTCCGTTTCCCTTATGGAAAAGGACGAGCAAAACGGTATGACACCCGAATATATCGCTAAAAAAATAGGTAAAGTCGTTAAAAAGAAAAGGGTAAAACCTTTGTACACTTTAGGCGGTAAATATAAAATTTTCGTCGTGTTATCAAAGATTTTACCTATAAAACTTGTAAACTGGATAGTTTATTTAATATACGCAAAATAAAAAAGACTTGGGTTTTTCCCAAGCCTTTTTTCTACTTTTGGAATTTTTGAACGTAATCGTCAACGGAGCGCTCAATCAAAGCCATTGCTTCTTCGTGGTCGTGTAATTCAAGAACGGTCATAGTTTTTCCTTCTAATTGTTTATACACACTGAAGAAGTGTTTGATTTCATCAATGATGTGTGGCGGAATATCTGCGCAATCTTTATAACAGTTCCACGTAGGATCATGTAAGGGGATTGCTATAATTTTAATATCTTCCGCACCATCGTCGTTCATTGATATGTATCCTATAGGATAGCATCTAACTAATGAGCACGGTTGAATATTCTCACTTGAAATTACGAGCACGTCCAACGGGTCGTCGTCAGCAGCGTAAGTTCTTGGTATAAAACCGTAGTTTGCAGGATAGTGAGTAGAAGTGTACAAGATACGGTCAAGTATGAGCATTCCCGTTTCCTTATCCATTTCATATTTGTTTTTACAACCTTTTGGAATTTCGATACAACATACGAAATCGTTAGGTCTAATTCTTTTAGGTGAAATATCATGCCATATATTCATTTTTAATTCCCTCCTTTTTTGATTATAGCAAATAATATAAATATTTACAATACCCAAACGCAATTTTTGTTATAAATGTTAAATTTTAATGCCCAAAATTAACAAAAAATGGGTGAGAGTATTCTATAAACATAAAAAATAT
>JAZSRG010000048.1:0-6039 GCA_045538365.1 Clostridia bacterium | reverse complement strand
ACTCGTTTACGAATTTGATATCGTAGAATCTAACCTTAACGTACAAGACGTTAACGGCACGGGAGATCTTTCTTCTACTAACAACGCTACCATGGGTTGGTTTGGTGTTGGTATGTCAATTAGTGGCGGAGTTGAAAACTGGCCTTGGAAGATGATTTACACCAACGGTTCTTACTCTGGTATCTCCGTTAACGACTTTGGTGGAACTATAGAATATCCTATGTACGGAGACTCTTCTACCTCACACTGGTGGAGACTCATGGAAACGGGCGCAAACGTTAAAGTAGTTTACACTCGCGCAACGAGTGGAAACAGCGACGGCTCGTTCATTATCTACAAAAACGATGAAGTATTCATACAATGTACCGGTCTTGGTGACATCACCGGTTCTGCACGTATCAACTTTATGTGGTGGGATGAAGGTCCTCGTGTACTTAAGATTAAAAACGCTTACTCGTACGTTGTAAATACTAACGGATTTAAAGGTGCGTTTACCAGTCCTTTCGGTGTTGACGCTCTTACCAAGTTCGTAGAAATTGAAGCGCAAAAACCGACTTATACCGTAGAATATTATTTTGAAGACTTAAACGGCGAATTCGTTCTCGACAATAGCAAAACTGCAAATATCGAAGGAACGGCAGGTACTACCGTAAACGCTGAAATTAAAGATTTCGACCACTTTACTTATAACGAAGAAATGAGTACTATAAGTGGTATAGTTAAAAAAGACGGCTCACTCGTTTTGAAAGTTTATTACACGAGAGATAGTTACACCGTTAAGTTCAACGGAAACGGTGGAACGCTCGTAAGCGGTGACGAAATTCAAACCGTTAAATACGAAGGCTCGGCAGTTGCTCCCGTTTACACTAACGCTGTAGGTACTTTGGGTTGGGATAAAGATTTCTCGTATATCACGGAAGATATTACCGTAACCGCACAATGGAGTGGTGTTGTTACCGTTACTTTTGATGCAAACGGTGGCGAAACCGAACTTACGGAAACGTTGGTTGCTAAAGACGCTGTAATGACTAAACCTTCCGACACTCCTGTAAAAGCAAATTGGGAATTCGCAGGTTGGGTGGACGAGAGTGGAAAACTCTTCGACTTTGCTACTCCCGTTACTGGAGATATGACTTTGAAAGCAGAGTACGCTCCTTTGACTGGTGACCTTTATAGACTCCACTTAACGAATTCTGCAAACAATCACGCATATATAACTTCAGCAGTAGCGCCCGCGCTTGAGGCTGGCGAAACTATCTCAATGAAGTTTGATATCGTACAAGTTTACTCACAACCTTCTCGTTTCATCTTTGCAGTAGCGCAACCTGAAGATATGGAAAAAGAAGATTGGTCCAATCAAGAAGGCTACGCAGGTTTCTTCTCTCGTTCAACGGGTATCTTTGCTCCTTACTCCGGTATGGGCACTTACACCAACACTAACGACACTGCTTCCGACGAAGGTTGGATTTTGACCGGTGGTTCTGCAATTTCTGGGGACGCCGCTCGTTGGTGTTCTCCTGTAAGTTGGGGCGCTCCTATCGGTTACTATACCGGTACGACCGCTGACCAAATTATGACTAACGGAGATAATATGGAAATTATTTATACTCCGTACCAAAGCGAATCACAAAAAGGCTCTATCCTCGTTTACAAAAACGGCGCTATTATGTGCGGAATTAAAGATTTGCCCGCAAACCGCGCAACGGTGACTAGCGCGCTTATGATAGCAATCGACACGGCAGGCGACAATCTTGATATGCTCGTAACTAACGTATCCGTTAAGACGTCTGGTGGAGATAACCTTGGATTTAAACTTGGAAATACGAGTATCGACGACGTTAGAACTTTCGTTCATAACTCTGATATCAATTACAAAATGGACCACGTTGCACCTGACTCAAGCGTTACCGGTGGTATCGGTGGTAAAGAACTATTGACCTTGTCAGACGGACAAAAACTCGTTTACGAATTTGATATCGTTGAAACCTTATTCGGTGAAATCACCGGCGTAGAAGGACACAACGCAGGTGAGGTTGGATTTGGTTACACTAATTCCGCAAACGTATCTAACTGGCCCGATGTTATGGTTGCAGGCGCGGCTTCAGGCGCGGTTGTTGACACTTGGGCAAAAGGCACTTTCAACAAAGGACCTCTTGCTAATAACTACGGTTGGTACAAACTCTTTGAAAACGGCGCAACCGTTCGTATCGAATACGTTTACGGCACGAACAACGACACGTCTTTCACTATCTACAAGGTTGTTGACGGTGTATCTGAAATGTTTGCTCAAATGGTAAATATTCCTAACGCAAACGCTCCTGCATCCGTTCGTATTCAAAGTATGTTCGCTGACCCGAAAATGGCACGTAAACTTATCGTTACTAACCTTCGCTCATACAGCGAGTCCGCAACGGGTGTTAAACTTGACGAAACGTATGCAGGTTGGAACTCAAGCGAGTGCTTGACGACTATTTACGGTATCAATATTGGTGAACCTGCAACCGTAAAATTAGATAGAGAATACGTAACTATTAATCAATATTGCACGGACACCTTAAGCGCAACTGTTTTCTCTAACTATCTTGAAAACAGAAAAGTTACTTGGTCATCTAACAACGATTCTATCGTAACCGTTGACCAAAACGGTAAGATTAAAGGACTCGCAGAAGGAGTTGCTACCATTACCGCAACGGCAGCGGACGGAAGTTCTGCAAGTTGTGAAGTTACGGTTGAAAAAGCGTACGGCGTTACCTTCTCTTGGCTTGGAGAAAACGTTTCTACCGTAGGTTCTTCTAACGAAAACAACACTATCGACCAAAGCGAAATCCCTGCAGTAGGACTCTCAAACGACAATAGAAGCGACTTGTACGTTGAAAACTGGTACACTGACGCAGGTTTCACCAACGTTTGGGACGTAAATTCTGAAATCGTGGCTGACATTACCGTTTACGGTAAACCCGCTCTCGCGTTTACCTATACCGTAAGTGGCGGAAACGCAACTATCACGGGTATGGTTGACGACGAAAAGGTTAAGAACATTGAAAACCTTTATATTCCTTCAACCGTTGACGGATACACCGTTGTAGCAATTGGGGACAGCGCGTTCGAGAACAGTTTGCACTCTCTCGTAAATATTCCTGCAACTATTGAAGTTATCCACGACGAAGCGTTCAAGAACTCTGTAAACCTTGACACCGTGGACTTTGAAGCAAATAGTTCACTTAAAACCGTAGGCGACTCCGTATTCCGCGGATGTGAAGCGTTGACAAATATCGCACTTCCCGAGAGTGTAACTTCTGTCGGCGAACTTGCTTTCTTTGGCGCTAACGCTTACTCAAAGTTGTATAACCTTAATATGCGCAGACACCAATACTACGCACCTAAATTTACTTACGAATTCTTGGGTGAAGATACCTTGCCTATCGGTGGTTATATCGAGCCTTCTATCGGCAACTTTGCAGCAGGCGTAACCCTTGAACAAGTTATGAAAGATACCGTTGATTCAGGTACTAACATTTTGATTAACATAGGTCAAGCGCGTAACGGTATGGAAACCGAACACTACGAACAAATGTACGAGTACATGGAAAACTTCGGCGGTATGATGATAGACGCTAACGGTTGGGTAGCAAATCCCGCAACTACTTACGCGTCTTACGCTGGCAAACACGCAGAAGACGAAGCAGGTGTAGTTCGTTGGATTGATAGCCTTTACTATTACAACCAATACAACAACTTTGCTCAAACGACGGGTGGTGGACTTGCAACCGTTCAAAAGAATTGGAGAAAGGAAAATAACCGTAAACTCTACTTCACGAACTTGTTGCCTATCAACTCTCCTGAAAAAGCCTTCGTATTCGGCGCAGTTTACTACACCTCAAACGGTGCGGAAAACACTTATAACGCAGACGGTAGTTTGAAACAAAAAGCCCATCCGTTGTATGACGAATACATGGCGACGTACGCAAACTACGACACCTACTACAAGACTTACATTGATAAAGTTAACCCCGACGTATTCGTTTACGACTTTTATCCGTTGTGGGCTAACAAGAACGGAAACCTTGCGTACCCCACTCTTAACAGTCAACACTTCGAGCAATTGTACGCAACTCGTTACTACGCAGAAGACTACAACAAGCAAGTTTACGGATACTACGTACCGTTCTGGAACTTCTTGCAACTCTCCAACCTTGGTGGAAGAAGCACGACTCACTGCGAACTCTTGTGGCAAATCAATACCGCGTTCGTATTCGGTTCTAAAGGATATCAATACTACTGCTTCAACGATTACGACGCAAATGGAACGTACAGCGGAACGACTGCTATCAACGCAGACGGAACGAAGAACACCGAGTTCTACAACATGGTTCAAGAAGCAAATAGACAGGCTCAAGCATACGGTAAGTGGCTTTTGAACGCAAACGTTGACCATATCGCTCAATACGGCGCTAACCCGAACGGCGAAACTATCAACAGCGCAATGTTCACTTCTCGTGATCCTTCAATGAGTTGGAGTTTGAGCAGTACGAGCGGTAAAAAGAACCTTGTAAGTTACATGAAGTACTACGCAAACAACAACCAATACGCTGAAGGCGTAGAAGGCGACGTTCGCGAACTCTACTTCGTATGTAACAACGCAACGCAACACTCAAGCGACGGAAATATTACCTTGAACTTTAACAAACACGTTACGGGTAAATATATCCACAGCGGAGTAGAACACACCTTCAGCGGAACGAGTTTGACCGTTTACGCAGTAGCAGGTGAAGGTATTGCAGTTCTTTTGGACAAATAAGCAATAAGACAAAAAAAGAAGACACTTCGGTGTCTTCTTTTTTTGTGAGTTATATTCGCTTTGCGAGTTATATTTTGCTATCGCAAAGTTATATTTGGACTTCGTCCAAGTTATATTCGCCTCGGCGAGTTATGGATAGAATAAATAATAATGTATATAAACTGTATCAAATATTCGACAAAAAAGATTGTTCGTGATATAATAATCGGTGGAGGGAATTATGTTAGAGACCTTTTTAGCCACGCTAAATCCTATGTTAATGCTTTTTATTTGTATTGCGTTAGGGTTTATTTTAAGAAAAACTAATATCTTGCCCGAGAACGCCGGCAAAGTTATGGCAAAACTCGAAATGTGGGTTTTTTGCCCCGCGCTTTCTTTTTCAACTATGGCAAGATTTTTTACTATCGATACCATTAGTTTGCACGCGACCAATATCGTTGTGAGCGCGGTGAGTATCGGACTTGCGGTAGGTATTGCTATTCCTTTGTCCTTCCTTTTTATCAAAAAGAAGTGTTATGACAGGGGCGTTTATCAGTACGCTTTGGCTTTTGGCAATAGCGGTTACGTGGGCGATCCATTGGTTTTGGCTTTGTTTGGAGAAGTTGGTTTGTCTTTTTATAAACTCGCGTGCTTGCCTATATCCATAGTAATATACACTTGGGGTATGAGCGTGCTCGTTCCAAGCGGAGAGAAAAAGGGCGGTGGACTTAAAAAACTTTTCAACGCACCCACTATTGCATTACTTATAGGTATGGCGATAGGCTTAATTTGCGGGGCGGTTGGCGCAAACGTGCCTGCGGGATCTACGGCTTACGACGTTGTTTTCCCGAAATTTATAATCGACACCTTAGACGCGCTTCGCGTTTGTATGGGACCGGTTGCTATGCTAATAGCGGGCGTTACTATTGCAAACTACGACTTTAAAACTTTACTTAAAAACAAAAAAGTTTATGTGGCAAGCGCTTTAAGACTCGTAGTTATCCCCGTAGTTATTTTGGGCGCGCTCTTTGGACTCAAAGAACTCGCAAACGCAATTTTCGGTTTAGCAATAGACAACACGCCGATTATACTTTTATTCTTCGCAATTGCAGCGCCACTCGGACTAAACACCGTAGTTTTCCCCGAAGCGTACGGCGGAGATCCCAAAACGGGGGCGTCAATGGCTATGATATCGCACACACTTTGCGTAATATCTATTCCTATCATGTACGCTTTACTTATAGCCGTATTTGGCGGAAACA
>JAZSRG010000174.1:0-1749 GCA_045538365.1 Clostridia bacterium | reverse complement strand
ATATTTTTTAGCAAGTTTACCTATTGCTGTCGTCTTGCCCGCTCCGTTTACACCCGATATCAAGATAACCGCAGGATACTCTATCTCGGGTATTTCGTAATCAAGCATACCGATAAGTATCTCTTTGAGTTCGTTTTTTATCGCTTCAACGTCGTTTATTCTTTTTTCAAAAACAATTTCTTTGAGTTCGTCAATAACTTGCTCGGACACCGTTGCTCCAACGTCAGCGGATATCAAAGCGTACTCTAACTCTTCAAAAAACTCGTCGTTAACGACTTTTCTATTAAATACTTCAAAAAGTTTTCTTGAAAAACTTTCTCTCGTCTTTGATAATCGGTCGTAAATCTTTTTGAATAATCCCATTTTACACTCCTACTGCGGGAGCAGCGTTTTTAACTGCATCAGATAGTTTTACAGAAACCATCTTGGATACGCCCTTTTCTTCCATAGTTACACCGTAAAGTCTATCCGCAAGTTCCATGGTGGGCTTTCTGTGGGTGATAACTATAAATTGCGTATTTTTAGAGAATTTACGCAAGTAGGACGCAAATCTTTGCGCGTTACTGTCGTCAAGAGCGGCTTCAATTTCGTCCAAGATACAGAACGGCATGGGTTTGAGCATCATAATTGAGAACAAAATTGCTATAGCCGTCAACGCTCTCTCACCACCTGACAAAAGGGAAATATTTTGCAATTTCTTTCCGGGGGGCTCGGCGTAAATTTCTATACCTGCTTCAAGCGGATCTCCCGACTCCGTTTCGGTCAATACGAGTTTACCTGTACCACCGTCAAAGAGTTCTTTAAATACTTTGGAGAAGTTTGAACTGATTTTTGCAAAATGAGTTTCAAACATCGTTACCATTTGTTCCGTCAAACTCTTGATAATGTTGGTCAAATCGTCTTTTGCTTTCTCAAGGTCGTCACGCTTTTTCGTCATATCCGCGTGGCGCTCTCCTAATACGCTATAATCTTCTATTGCTCTAACGTTTACGTTACCAAGTTCGCTAATTTGTCTGCGCAACTTGTTGATAAGGGTGGTGCAACCTTCAAATACGAAGTCCGTATCTTTCATAGAAAGCGCGCCACTGTAAGTTAATTCGTATTCGTCCCAAATGCGGGCTTGCATAACTTCGATATCAGTGTCGATACGAGCAAGAGCAATTTCTTCCTTATTCTTTCTCTCGTTTGCTTCTTGTAATTGACGCATATAAGTGTTTTTCTCTGCATCAAGTTCAAAAAGTTTATCTTGCAAAGTCTTTTTGCTTTCGTTAAGTTCAAAAATAAGGTTTTTAATCTCGTCAAGTCTGGCTTTGTCTTTTTGAGAAAGAGTTGCGTTAAGCGCTTCCCCTTCCGTTTCTTTGAGTTTAGCCATAAGGGTTGCAATTTGCGACTTGTAATTGGTAATATCGTCGTGCGCGCTTTGACAAATTGCTTTAACTCTCTCCGTTTCAGACTGCAAACCGTCTTTTTCGGACTCCGTTGCTTGTACTTTAAGTCTGATTTTGGTAAGATTTTCCGCGCACTCTTCTCTCTCGCGTTTCTTGTCTTCAAACTCCGCCCTTCTTTGCTCAATAAGACGGGTAACGGCTTGACGGTCTTTTGCAATATTGCCTTCGAGTTCGTCAACGGAACGCAATTGTTGTTCAATGTCTTCTATGCGCTTTAAGGTCGTTTCACTATCAAGTTTAATCTTTGCAATTTGGTCTTCGTTTTCTTTTATAGCCGTGCCAAATTTTGCGTATTTTTCAC
>JAZSRG010000137.1:0-13220 GCA_045538365.1 Clostridia bacterium | reverse complement strand
TGGTCAAAGTAGTATGACGGAGATAATTCTTCTTTCACGTTTATAACCAAAGTAACCCCCTTAAACGTCACGCTTGCAACGGAAAAAGCAAACTCTTTTTTTAAGTGTTTTTCCATTTCGCCCAAGTCGATTTCTTTCTTTAATTTACCCACCGTAACGCCGTGGTTTTGCAAGAAATTTTCCACCTTTTTTAGTTCTACAAAATTTAGTCCTACGACTTCAATTTTTAAGAAAAAATTAGAGAAAAAAAGCACCAAAAACAAGCATAAAACAACGCCTAAAATAACCCCCAAACGACGAAAAGAAAACAACTCGAAAAACCCTTTTTTCTCCCGTCTTTCAAACTCTAAAACGCTCTCTCTAAGCGACTTTTCGACACCTATACACCCTTTTTTTGAAACGCTAAAAAATAGGCTTTTGTCTTGCCTTTTACACCCTTTTACAGAGACTCCTGCGCGAGTAATTTTATTAAGCGTTCTCGGCGCGTTTATACCCTTCGTTTTGTAACTAAACTCACCCATTTTTACCTATCTCAATACTCTCTATAACACCGCTAACGTAACCGTCCGTACTTGATAATTCTTTGATTAAAAGGTCGCGCCCTTTAATGGTGACCGTTCGCTTTTTGTAAGCAAAAATTATCTCGCTATCCCCCATTTTCACCAAGCCTTTATGACCTTCTACGTGTACGCCCCTATCCCCGTAAACGGTGAAGGAAAAATCGTTTATTAGTTCGTGAATACTCAGTCCGAGTTTTTCGCTCTCCAAATCTAAAAATGCCATATCTACCTCGTTTATAGATATGGTTTTCCTGTCGGTTTTATTACAAATATAAAATTGACAAACGACAAAATTCGATATATAATGTTTTCATTATGAAAAATTTGCGATTTTTAAGTTTTTTTGTAGTTACTATAGTTTACGTTTTAGCAAGCGTTATAGGAATTTTTGCTTACTTGCGCCTAAATACCGACTTGTGGTTGTCCGTTTTACTCTCGGATATCCTTGCAACGGTCGTGGTTTTCGTATTTAGTTTGATATTCAAAAACGCTTCCGTTTACGACCCGTATTGGAGCGTGCAACCTATCGTTATAAGCGTTGCTTTCTTTGTAGGCGCGCCCTTTGACTGGTTTAAATTTTTATTCGTAGTAGTTATTTGTTTGTGGGGTATAAGACTCACCGCTAACTGGGCTTACACTTTTATGAGTTTACGCCACGAAGACTGGCGGTATAGAATGCTTAGAGAGAAAACTAAAGCCTTTTATTCTATTATAAACTTCTTAGGCATACATCTCGTGCCCACTTTGGTAGTTTACGCGTGCACTATGCCTGCGGTTTTGGTAATAGTTGGAAACGCGCAAGTAAACTCTTTAAGTCTTACCTTCCTTGCCTTATCTATCTTTGCTGTCCTTCTTCAAGGCACGGCAGACTTACAAATGCATAGATATAGAAAAAACCGCACCACGCCTTTTATGAGACAAGGACTTTGGAAATATTCCCGTCACCCAAATTATTTAGGAGAAATTTTAATGTGGTGGGGAATAGGTCTTGCAAGCCTTTTTGCTTTACCTAATCAATATTTCCTTTTAATCGGCGCAGTTTTAAACACCTTGCTCTTCACTTTCGTTAGCATACCTATGGCGGATAAAAGACAAGCCAAAAAGAACGGATTTGCAGAATACAAAAAGGAAACGAGAGTATTACTCCCTATCAAAAAATGAGTATAGTAGAAAAATTATTGGCTCTTCGCGACCAAAATTATAAAAAATTTAATTCCGCGCTAATACCGAATATAAATCCTGATACGGTAATCGGCGTGCGTGTGCCAAAACTTCGAAAACTTGCAAAAGATATATATAAAAGTGGCGAATATGAAGAATTTTTAAATACTCTACCCCACGCCTACTTTGATGAAAATTGCTTACACGCCTTTATAGTTGAGCAAATCAAAGATTTTGACGAGTGTATGGAAAAAGTGGAAAAATTTTTGCCATTTATAGATAATTGGGCGGTTTGCGACACTTTTTCGCCTAAAATCTTTGCAAAAAATAAGCAAAAACTTTTAGAGAAAATAAACGTTTGGTTATCTTCCACCCACCCCTACACCGTGCGTTTCGGGGTGTGTATGCTAATGAAACACTTTTTAGATAGTGACTTTAAAGCGGAGTACTTAGATAAAGTGTCAAAAATTGACACTCAAGACTATTACGTTAAAATGGTGGTTGCTTGGTACTTTGCAACCGCTCTTTCTAAACAATACGACTCCACTATTCCCTATATAGAAAACAAACTCTTACCCACGTGGACACATAACAAAACCATACAAAAAGCCGTGGAGAGTTTAAGAACAGACAAAAACACGAAAGAGTATTTAAAATCCTTAAAGATAAAAGAAAAACCTGCAAAATAGTTTGCAGGTTTTTTGTTTTAGTTATTTGCTTTTGCGGCTTGTTCGAGTTTTTGGTTACGGTCGTATAGTTGCAATGCTTCTATCATTTCCGCCATGTCACCCGATAAGAAGTTTTCAAGAGAATACAAGGTAAAGCCTATTCTGTGGTCGGTTACACGTCCTTGGGGGTAGTTGTAAGTTCTAATTCTTTCCGATCTATCTCCCGTACCTACTTGAGTTTTTCTCTCGTCTGCGTATTCTTTGATTGCTTGTTGTTCGTAGAAGTCGTAGAGTCTGCTCTTTAAAACTTTCATTGCTTTTTCACGGTTTTTAATTTGTGAGCGTTCGTCTTCACAAGTTACCACCATACCAGTCGGCAAGTGAGTGATACGAATAGCGGACTCCGTTTTATTTACGTGCTGACCGCCTGCGCCACTTGACCTATAAGTGTCGATTTTAAGGTCTTTTTCGTTAATCTCAACTTCTACTTCTTCAACTTCAGGCAAAACTGCTACGGTTACCGTACTCGTATGAACTCGCCCTTGGGACTCCGTTGCAGGAACACGTTGTACTCTGTGCACTCCGCTTTCGTACTTGAGTTTGCTATACGCGCCTTGACCGCTTATAATGAACACAACTTCTTTTACACCGCCGAGTTCGGTAACGTTATTTTCCATAAATTCTACGCCCCAACGTTGGGATTCTGCGTAGTGGATATACATACGCATAAGTTCGCTACCAAAAAGTCCTGCTTCATCTCCGCCTGCGCCCGCTCTTATTTCCATAACTACGTTGCTGTCGTCCCTTGGATCTTTGGGTAAAAGCAAAATTTTGAGTTCTTCTTCGAGCGTTTCTCGTCTTTCTTTCGCACCACCGAGTTCACTACGGGCAATTTCAACAAGTTCTGCGTCAGCGCCACCAGACAAAATCTCTTCGTATTCCTTCACTTCGCTCTCGGCAAGTACGTACTTGTCGTACGCTTCAACGATGGGCGCAAGAAACGCGTGTTCTTTAACGAGTTTTTGCCACTCGTCGCGTTTTGCTATAATTTCAGGATCGGAAACCTGTTTTTCAAGGTCATAAAATCTTTTCTTTACGTCAACTAAACTTTCAAACATATCTACCCTTTATCTCGTTGCGCAGACTATCCTATCTACGCCGTCTAAATCTTTGATTATTTCAACTTCTCTATAACTATTGAGCAACTCTTTAACGCTCTCCGCTTGACCTTTGCCAACTTCTAAATAAAGTTTGCCACCGTCAAATAAGTGCATGGTCGCTTTTTCTGCTATAATTCTATAAAAATCAAGTCCGTCCACTCCGCCGTACAATGCGTTTTGCGGTTCGCTCTTAACGTCGCTTGACAATGATTTCATTTCTTTTTTGGTTACGTACGGGGGATTAGATACTATTATATCGTATCCGCCTTCAATGCGCGAGAACATATCGGAACGCAAAGTTTGTATCTCTACTCCGTTTCTCTCCGCGTTTTCACGAGTTAAACTCAAGGCTTTTTCCGATATATCTACGGCTAACACTTCGCTCGCGGGGCATGCTTTTTTAAGGGCTATCGCTATAGCGCCGCTGCCCGTGCAAAGGTCTAAAATCTTGTCCTTTTTAATATCGGCTTTTACTATAACGTCAACCAAATATTCCGTTTCAAATCTTGGAATTAGAGCGCGTTTGTCGCACTTGATATTTACGTTATAGAAGTCTTGTGAGCCCAAAATATATTGCAAAGGCTCGCCTTTTGCTCGTCTTTCTACTAATTCTTTAACTTTCTTTAAGTCGTCTTCTTTTATAGTCGTCAAAGTCTTAACTTCGCTTCTTTGAATTCCTAAAACGTGAGCGAAAAGCCACTCGGCATCAACTTCATAGTCACAAGCCTTATTTTTTCTAAGTTTGTTGTGAATATCGGTTAAAGCCAAAGTAAAGTTTTTGTCAATATTAAAATTAACTTCGGGGACGGTTTCGTCTTCGTCCATTTCTTGTACGGTTTTAAACGCTTTGATAGCAACTTCTATCATATCGTCGTCGGGTTCTTTGGTGGTAAGTTTTTGTAGCCACACACCCGGTTTTTTCAAAATACGAACGAAAAGGTTGTCAAACTTTGCAAGAGCCTTTAATATCTCGTAAGATATGCCTGCGACTACGGGCATCAATACAAGGCGAAGACCTATTCTCGTCCACATATTGCCGTCTAAACCTAAAAGACCTAAAAGGGAGAAGAATACTATGCTCACCGCCATAACGAGAAACATAAAAGTCGTACCGCATCTATCGTGCTCTTTGGTACAAGTTTTAACGTTTTCAACGGTTAAGGGCAACTCTGATTCAAAGCACGCAATAGTTTTGTGCTCCGCGCCGTGGTACATATATACGCGTTTTACGTCTTTCATAAAAACGGTCAAAACGATATATACCAAGAATATCGCCATACGGATAAGTCCCATTATAAGGTTTGCTAAATAAACGGGCGGAGTCCAACTGAACAACGCCTCAATTCCGCTTAAAATGAACTGTGGCAACATAATAAACAAAAAGACGGACATTGCCACGCCCAAAATAATGCCTACCCAAATGGCTACGTCAAAAAGACTAATCTTAAACTTTTTTGCAACTTTTTTCTCAAACTCGCTCGGCTCTTCTTCTCCGTAAACTTCGGCGGAGCGCATAAGAGTACGCATACCGTCAACTAAAGAATAGAAAAAGTTAATAGCGCCACGAAGAATAGGTACTTTCTTCCACCAAGGGGTTTTTGCAGGTAGTCTTCTACTCTCAACCACAATTTCCCCTTCGGGGTTTCTAACTGCGGTAGCGAAACTTCTCTCGCCACGCATCATTACGCCTTCCATTACGGCTTGGCCACCGATTTTCGATGAACGTTTCCTTGCCATTTTTCCTCCTAAACTCAAAAAAAGGTGCAGTGGAAAACTGCACCTTTTCTCTCAAAGTTACTAAATGTTATAACGTTTCTTAAATTTGTCAACTCTACCGCCGGAATCAACGAGTTTTTGTCTACCCGTGAAGAACGGATGGCATTTGCTACAAATTTCTACTCTCATCTCTTCTACGTTTTTAGTAGTACCGGTCGTGAAAGTTTCGCCACAAGCGCAACGTACGGTAACTTCTTTGTAATTAGGATGTATGCCTTCTTTCATAGTTATCACCTCTTAAATTTCAATAACAAAAGTATTATATAGTAAAGTGAAAGTTAAGTCAAGGATTTTTAAGAGTTTTTTTAATCCTTTTTAATTTCTTCCATCTTTTTTTCAAAAACTACGTCGTCTATGGGCAACTCAAGTTGCTCAATTGCGGGTTCTTCCACTTTTTTTATCTGATAACGAGCGGATTTTTTATCCTTTTTGTTTCTTGAAAACTTGATGCTTGAGCCTAAAACGTCGCTTATATCTTGAATAGTGACAAAGGCGTTGGGATCAACTCCACGAACCACGCTTTTAAGTCTTCCGATTTCAAATCTATTTACAACGCAGTAAACTGTAACGTTTTCCGTTTTGCTGTGGTATCCACGACTAGGAATTAAGGTTACGCCACGGTGGAATTCGTCGTTTAGCGCGCCTGCAACTTTCATACCTTTGCTTGTTATAATAAAGCAACCTTTACCTTTGTCAAGTCCTTCTACTACGAAGTCCACGGCTTTAATGCCTACAACGTAGGTAACTATTGAATAAAGTCCAACGTAAACTTCTCCAAGAGCCACGCACGCAATGATATAAATAATAGCGTTATATATCATAACGAACTGACCAACGGTTAAACCTATCTTTTTTGCGACCATAACGGCTGTTGCTTCCATACCGTCCATAGCGCCACCGAAACGAATAGTGAGTCCCGAGCCTACGCCTGACAAAAGTCCGCCGAAAACTGCGCACAAGAAAATGTCCGTTTGTGCCCATATTATCTCATCCAAGCCAAATGCTTGATATATAGCACTGACCGCTGCGTAAACACCAATTGCAATAGCCGAACTTACAACGAACTTAAAGCCAAGTTTTCTAAGCCCAATCAAGAAAAACGGCACGTTTAAAACTACGATAAATACGGAAAATAAAACTTCTACGCCAATTTTTGAAAACACCATATCAAGAAGCATTGCCGTACCGGAAAGTCCCCCGTCAAGTATACCGGAGGAGGACAAAAATAGTACGACTCCCGTTGCGTTAACTATACCCGCAGCAACGAGTCCGAGATATCTTATAATTTCCTTTTTGATAGTAGCGTTCATTTTATCACCTTTTATAATCATACAAAAAATATACAATTTTGTCAATAAAAAATCAAATTTCATATATAATATATGAAAGCGAATAAATTTTGACACGAAAAAAGGACTTTTTGCAAAGTCCTTTTATTTTTACAATTTGTTTCTCATTATCTTGCCTGACGTAGTTTTTGGTAATTCGTCACGGAATACGATAATTCTCGGATACTTATAAGGCGCGGTGTTTACCTTAACGTATTCTTGAATTTCCTTTTTAAGTTCGTCGCTTGGAATAGTTCCTTTAGTCAAAACTATGCTTGCTTTAACTACTTGACCGCGAACTTCGTCGGGTTCAGCGGATACTCCGCACTCGAGTACGTACGGGAGTTCCATAATAACGTTTTCAATCTCAAAAGGTCCGATTCTGTATCCTGACGACTTAATCAAGTCGTCAACACGACCAACGTACCAGAAATATCCGTCTTCATCTCGCCAAGCCGTGTCGCCCGTGTGATAAAGTCCGTTTCTAAAGGCTTCAGTCGTCTTTTCTTCGTCCATAAAGTATCCTTTAAAAAGTCCGGACGGGTGTCCGTTTGATACGTTGATAACGATTTCGCCAACTTCGCCGACGGCAACTTCTTTGTCGTCGTGGTCAACGAGTTTAATGTCGTACAAAGGTACGGGTTTACCCATAGACCCAAGTCTAACGGTAGTTCCAACAAGGTTTGCAAGCGCAACCGTGGTTTCCGTTTGACCGAAGCCTTCCATAATTTTAAGTCCCGTTGCTATCTCAAATTGTTTGGAAACTTCGGGGTTCAAGGCTTCTCCTGCCGTCGTCATGTGCTCAATGGACGATAAATCAAATCTTGACAAATCTTGTTTTATCATCATTCTAAGCATAGTAGGTGGCGCGCAGAAAGTGGTAATGCCGTATTTTGCAAACATAGGCATAATATCGTTTGCATCAAATCTATCGAAGTCGTAAACGAAAAGTCCTGCTTCGCAAAGCCATTGACCGTAGAGTTTACCCCAAGCGGCTTTTGCCCAACCCGTATCGGATATAGTTAAGTGTAATCCGTCGGGGTTTACGCAATGCCAATATTTTGCCGTAATAAAGTGACCGAAGGGGTACTTGTAGTTGTGCATAGCAATTTTGGGGTTACCAGTCGTACCTGAAGTGAAGTACATAAGCATAATATCTTCACCGCAAGGCGCGTTTTCTCCCCTTTCGTATTTTCCTGAGAACAAAACGTACTCTTTATCAAAGTCGCGCCAACCGTCACGACACTCTCCAACCATTATTTTGTGTTCCAAGCAATCGCATTTTAAAGCCGATTTTTCAACTTCTCCTGCAACTTCTCCGTCCGCGGTACAAATTATCATCTTAACGCCCGCTTTGTTGATACGGTAGGTTATATCGTGTTCACGGAGTTGGTTAGCCGCAGGTATTGCTATTGCGCCGATTTTGTGAAGGGCAAGCATGGAAAACCAGAATTGATAGTGGCGTTTCAATATAAGCATAACTTTGTCGCCCTTTTTGATACCTAAGGACGTAAAATAGTTTGCAACTTGAGAACTTGCTCTTTTCATATCGGCAAAAGTAAATCTTCTTTCCGTTTTATCTCGTGATATGTGAAGCATTGCAAGTTTGTCGGGAGTTTCGTCCCCTAATCTATCGATAACGTCGTATGCTAAGTTAAATCCGTCTTCGTTTTTAAAGGAAATGGACTGTAAACCGCCGTTTTCGTCTTCAACGGGCACAATATAATCTTCCCAAACTCTCTTTCTATCCGTTTGCGCCTTTTTAGCGCGTTTCATCATAATATCGGTGTTTGCGTGAACGAGTTTATCAATAGAGGCTCCGGACGGATTTAAAACCATTGCGTAGAATACGCAGTCTTTGCCTTCTACCGCTATCATACCGTGGGGTTTGGAACTGTCGTAATAAATACTATCCCCTTCGTGTAAAATCTCGGTGTGTTTGCCAACTTGAACTTTAAGCGCGCCGGAAATTACGATATCGCACTCTTGTCCTTCGTGAGTAGTTAACTCAATCTCCTTTTCTTCGTTGCCGTCTTTATATTCTGCAATAACGTAAAGGGGCTCTGCTATTCTCTTTTTAAACGCAGACGCCAAGTTATAGTAAGTCATGCCGTGCGCTTTTTGAATCTCTTGTCCCTCTCCACGTCTTGTAACCGTAAAACCTGCAAGTCTTGGGCTACTACCTTCAATAATGTCCGTTACGTCAACGTTTAATGCTGCGGAACAACGATACAAAAAGGCGAAGTCAAGGTCTTTTTTGCCCGATTCGTAACCTGCGTATTCCTCTCGCGTCATTCCGAGTCTTTTTGCAAACGTGTCGATAGATACGCCCTCAATCTCTCGTAAAGTGCGTATTCTTTGGGAAATTTCACGGATTTTTAATTCAATGTCGATATTGCTCATATATCCTCCAAAAATAAAAAACACCCATCTCTATTGAGACGGGTGCTATACACTCGCGGTACCACTCAATTTGCGCTCACGCGCCACTCCGGCTCAAACAAGCCTTATACCTTTACGCAGTAATCACGGGAAGGTTCTACAGGCTTACGCTTTCTTCCTTCCAACTCAGAAGCTACAATTCTCACGTTTACACGATAACTTACACCGAACGTTATCTCTCTGCGCTGTAAAAAAGTGAAAATACTCTCCGTCACAGTCTTTATTTTTGCTTATTTTAACATAAAGATTAAGTATTGTCAACGAATTTTCACAAAAAAAGACGCGCTCACTACGACGAGTAAGGTTTTACCTAATTACCGTCCTTTTAAGCGCGCCTATAATTTCTTATTTTGGCGCATACGTTTTCTTTTGTCCGTGTCCGCCGAAAATGCTCCACTCTCCTGCTCCCAACCTTTGTAAAAAAGCAAAGCGTTCTTTTTTAGATAGAGCCGAATCCGTATCGACCGAAGTCATTAAAATCGGAGCGTATTGATTGTATTCCGCTTGTCTTGCGGTTAAGTCGGATAGATTTATAAAAACGTCGCCGGTGAAAGCAACTTTATTTTCATAATCTATAAGTATAATCTCACCGGGCAAATGTCCGCCTTTGCCTTCGTAAATCTCAAAATTGAGTTCTCCAACGCTAAAAAAGCCTATTTGCTCTATTGGCGCAGTCAAACTTGACTTATTCCACAAGGGAGAGATTTTTTCTTTTTTAATAGGTTCGTATTCCGTTAAAATCTTACAAATTTTTACGTACGGCAAGTGCAAATGATTTTGTTCTCTATGCCCTACCGTTTGATTTGCTTCAGCCGTTAAACTTTTCGCGCTTCTTTGACTCACAATAACTTCGTCAAACTCGTTTATAAGCCCGCAATGGTCAACGTCAGCGTGCGTTATCAATAATCTTTCTTTTTGCTTTTTAAAGTCGGGTACTATTCCTTTTATAATCTCAAGCATTTCCTTTTTATAGCAAGCATAACCTGAATCCACGAAAATTCTCTCGCCCGCGCTTTCTATAATTGCTGTATTGCTACCGCAATCGGGCTCTATTAAAGTGATTTTAGTGTTTTTAGTTATACGGTGCTCCGTAATTCTTGGCTTGAAATCTTGCCCTTTGCACTCGCCCAAAAGGGTGGCAAACTTGCTTATACTGTCAAAGGTTTTATACGGGGAAAGACCTTGTTCGTCAAGAGTTTGCATGGCTAAATTGACGTTAACTAAAAGTTCTTCCCGTTTTTTGTCCGAAAGTCCGAGCGTTTTTACCAAAGCGTCAACGTAAGAATTATAAAAAATGCTGTTATCGTAAACTTTTTCGCTATTATTATAGTTTATAACTTTAACTTCGCAAAGTTTTTCGGCTTGCAACAAAAATTCAGATAACCTGCCTATTTCGTTAACGTATAGCCCCATCTTAAAATCTTGATAACCGCTGCCGTTTTCTTGTGAACTAATGTATGAGATATTAAAGTTGAACTTGCTTATTAACTCTAAAACTTCGGTTACGCTTCCCGGTTTATCTTCCAAACGGAATTCAATTAAAATGATTTTGCTATTAGCCTCTCCGTTTGAAAGATATCCGATTTCTTTTAATTTTTGGTTCGCTTTGTTTAGTTGTTCTTCTTCGCCTTCAACTTCAATAAATAACGTATGTGAATCTACCGCTTTGTTGTAACTTACTCTCGTAACGTTTATTCCAAGTTCGGAAAAACATTTACTCGCCTTTAAGAAAGCGCCTATATGATTAGGCATATTGGTTACATACGTCTTTTTCATAGTCGTGTCTTATAGTTTGTTTCTTTGAATTTTTCCGCTTATAGTCTTGGGTAATTCGTCACGGAATACGACTACTCTCGGATACTTATAAGGCGCGGTATGGTCTTTAACGTATTTTTGTATTTCCTTTTTGAGTTCTTCGCTTGGAACTGTGCCTTTAGTTAAAACTATGCTTGCCTTAACTACTTGACCGCGAACTTCGTCGGGTACTGCAGACACTCCGCACTCGAGTACGTACGGGAGTTCCATGATGACGCTCTCTATCTCGAAAGGTCCGATTCTGTATCCTGACGACTTTATAACGTCGTCCACACGACCAACGTACCAGAAATATCCGTCTTCGTCCCTCCAAGCCGTGTCGCCCGTGTGATAAAGCCCGTCGTGCCAAGCGTCCTTAGTTTTTTCTTCGTCACGGTAATATTCTTTAAATAATCCGCAAGGAACACCTTTATCCGTATGAATTACGATTTCACCAACTTCACCTGCAGGAACGCTATTTCCGTCCGCGTCAACTACGTCCACGTCGTATTGGGGGTTTGCTTTACCCATTGCGCCGATTTTAGGCGTAGTGCCGTAAAGGTTTGCAATAGCCAAAGTGGTTTCCGTTTGTCCGAAACCTTCCATAATCTCAAGTCCCGTTGCTTCTTTAAACTTATTAAATACTTCGGGGTTCAAGGCTTCTCCTGCCGTCGTCATGTGATGAATTGACGATAAATCGAATTTAGATAAATCTCCACGAATCAACATTCTAAGCATAGTAGGCGGTGCGCAGAAGGTCGTAATGTTATATTCAGCAAACATAGGAAGAATATCGTTTTCGTCAAACTTATCAAAGTCGTAAACGAATACCGCGCCTTCGCAAAGCCATTGACCGTAAAGTTTACCCCAAAGAGATTTACCCCAACCGGTATCCGATATAGTGAGATGAAGTCCGTCACGTTCACAACAATGCCAATATTTTGCGGTAACGAAGTGACCTAACGCGTAAGTGTGCTTGTGAGCCGCCATTTTGGGGTTTCCCGTAGTTCCTGACGTGAAGAACATCAATGCCGTTTCGTCCCCTTCGGAACAGTCTTCCGGGCGTTCGTATTTACCCGAGAATAAGGGGTATTCTTTATCAAAATCACACCAACCGTCTTTTGCTCCGCCAACCATTATGAGTTTTTCAACCTGCGGGCATTTTTTAGCGGCGCTTTCAGCGTAAGTGTAAGTGTCGCCGTCTGAGGTGCAAACTATTGCTTTAACTCCTGCGGAATTGTATCTATACTCAAAATCGTGTTCTTTGAGTTGGTTTGTTGCAGGTATTGCAACTGCGCCGAGTTTGTGTAACGCTACCATACAGAACCAGAATTGATAATGACGTTTAAGTACGAGCATTACTTTGTCCCCACGCTTTATACCTAAAGACGTGAAGTAATTTGCTACTTGGTTGGACGCGCGTTTTATATCCTTAAAAGAAAATCTGCGTTCAACTTTGTTTTTGTCAAGGTGAAGCATAGCAAGTTTTTCAGGATACTTTTCTGCAATTCCGTCCACTATATCAAAACCAAAGTTAAAGGTTTCGGTGTTTTTAAACTTAATTGACTCAAGTTTGCCGTCTGCGTCTTCTTTGGTTTCCACAAATTTCTCACAAACGAGTTTTTCACTCTTTTTAGCGTTTACTACGCTCTTTCTAACCACAGTTTCCGCCGTATTGTCCCCCGACATAACTACTGCTACGAAAGTACAGTCTTTGCCGTCAACGGCTATCATACCGTGGGGCATGGACGAATTGTAATAAATGCTGTCCCCTTCGCTCAAAACTTCTACGTGGTCGCCTACTTGAACTTTGAGTTTACCGCTCAAAACCAAGTCGAATTCTTGACCGCTGTGGGTGGTTAAGTGAATAGGTTTATTTTGTTGACTTGCAGAATATTCGTAAGTTACGTAATAAGGTTCTGCTAATTTATCCTTGAATTTAGGCGCAAGGTTTTTAATGTCAATACCGTCTTCTTCAGCGGTTTGTTGACCTTTTCCTTTACGCGTTACGGTGTAGGTTGAAAGTTTTGCCGAACTTCCTTCCAAAAGTTCGTTCATCTCCACACCGAATACTAAAGCACATTTGTGAATAAAGGTAAAGGGAATATCTGCCAAACCACTTTCGTACGTTTTGTACATGTCTTCCGAAACTTCGGTCTTTTTAGCCATTTCGCTAACAGAAAAACCAAGAACGTCGCGCATTTCTTTAATTCGTCTTGCGACCTCGGTAAGTCTTGTCATAGTGTTGTTTGTTCCCATTTTTGTATCTCCTTTATAGTTTAATTTTGTTTTTGTATGAAAAAACACCCGTCTCAATATTGAGACGGGTGT
>JAZSRG010000003.1:0-4526 GCA_045538365.1 Clostridia bacterium | reverse complement strand
CCAAGGAGTTGTAAGAGACCCTTGTCTTCCTAAGACCGCTTGGCCTCCGACTTCCTGACGACTTGAGTTTTGCTACCGTTCCTTGAGATACTTCCATTCCGCAACCACCACAGAAACCGTTGTTGTATTCAACGATTGCAGGAAGTTTCTTCTCTCCTTTTAGTCTATCATATACAGCCATTATCGCAGGATATTTTGCAACTAATTCTTCGTGCACGCCCTTAACTTTTTCTTTGATTTCGGCTTCACGGGACGCAAACTTTTCTTGAACTTCTTTGTATGCAGCCGATGAAACTTTACCTGATTTTGCTGATTCTTTATAACTCTTTACTGCCTCAGCGTATTTTTTAGTTATTTCGGAAATTTTAGCCTCTACGTTTTTAATTTCCTTTTCATAAGCCGTCATTTCGTCAAGTATTTTTTGCATGCGTTCTTGATAGTAATCAAGTTCGCTCATATCTTGTATTTCATCTACGTTTTCAATAATTGCCGTAATATCGCTAAGTGAAGTCGTAAGTTTATCAATTTCACTACTAATCTCGTCCAATCTTTTTTGTCCTGACTGAACGCTTGCAGCCTCTAATTCAAGTTTTTCCACTTGTTTTTTTGCTTCTTTAAACTGAATAAAATCTGCTTTATATGCTTTGTATGCGCTCGTTGATTTAATTTCGTTTTCGAGTTTTAATAACTCTACGTCACTCTTTTGATATTCAAATAAATCTTCAAACATAATATACCTCCGCTATCAAACGTTTGTTTTTAAATTAATAAGTTCCTTTTTGTATTCTAAAAACTTTGAGCGAGTATTCTCTGAATCGCTCGTTTTTATAATTCTCTCTATACGATTGAGTTCAAAATCAATCCAATTTACAAAATCTTGGCTTTTATCCAAAATATTATCACGACCGTATTTTATTTCTATCGGAGAATATTCCGTATGCCCTTTTTGCGCTTTTAATAGAACGTAAAATTTCCCTGCTGACTCTATAGTTTTATCCAATAAAATAGCATAACCGTTTTCAATAAGCCAAACTCTAACGTCAGGGATATCGCTTTGTGGGGACAACACGAAAGTTGCGTCTTGTCGTTTTGCGTCTTCAAGGATAGATATTATCTCTTGTCCGCCCATGCCCGTTATTACTATAACGTCCGCTTCTTTATCTTTTAAAACTTTAAGTCCATTTCCGCACCTAAAATCGGCGCTTTCCAAAACTCCCCTTTCGCTAAATAAGTCTTGCGCTTTTTTTAAACTCATTTGACTAACGTCAGTTGCAATAACTTTTTTTACTTTTCCCGATTTTAGGGCGTAAAAACAAGTAAGTCCGTGATCGCAACCAATATCCGCCAAAGTATGAGCGTTTGGAATTTGGTCTATTATCGCGCGAAGTCGTTTGTCTATCATTTTATTCTAAAAAGTCTTTAAGTCTTTTCGTTCTATTGGGATGACGAAGTTTTCTTAATGCTTTTGCTTCAATCTGTCTGATACGTTCACGGGTAACGTTGAACTCTTTTCCTACTTCTTCCAACGTTCTTGGATGTGAATCGTCAATACCGTAACGAAGTCTTAATACTTTCTCTTCTCTAGGAGTTAAAGTGCTTAATACTTGAACTAAATGTTCTTTAAGCATATTGGTTTCCGCCATATCGGACGGAGAAGTTGCGTTATAGTCTTCTATAAAGTCACCCAAATGGCTATCTTCTTCTTCGCCTATTGGCGTTTCTAAAGATACGGGATCTTGCGCTATTTTTTGTATTTCACGAACGCGCTCTTCCGTCGTACCCATAGCGGATGCAATTTCTTCAGGCGTGGGTTCACGACCGTAAATTTGCAAAAGTTGACGGGATACGCGCATTTGCTTGTTTATAGTTTCAACCATGTGAACGGGAATACGAATAGTACGAGCCTGATCTGCTATTGCTCTCGTAATTGCTTGTCTTATCCATCAAGTTGCGTAAGTTGAAAACTTAAATCCTTTGGTGTAGTCGAACTTTTCAACGGCTTTCATAAGACCTAAGTTACCTTCTTGTATAAGGTCCAAAAATTGCATTCCACGACCAACGTAACGTTTTGCAATGGATACAACCAAACGCAAGTTAGCCTCGCTTAATCTTTCCTTTGCTCTTTGGTCGCCGTTCGTCATTTTTTGAGCCAAATCTTTTTCTTCTTCCTTAGTTAAAAGCGGAACTTGTCCAATATCTTTTAAGTACATTTTTACGGAGTCATCAACGTTGATATCCGCTTTGATTTTCTCAAAAATATCTTCCGTTTCCGCAATATTGGTTTCAACTACGGTAATGTTTTCCGCTTCAAGCGCTTTATAAACGGTTTCAATCTCCGCTGCAGTTGCTTCAAGTTTCTCCATTCTTGCAACGATATCTTCGTCCGTTAATTGACCTTTGATTTTTGCAACTTCGATAAGTTTCGCGACTTCGGCTTTTATAATCGCGTCTTTATTCTCCATTTTATCCCTCCTAAACCTTCTTCGATTGTAATATCATTTCGTTTAATTCAACGAGTAACGCTTTTTTATTTTCGCTGTCTTTCTCTTTGGAAATTCGCGTTGAAATCTCGCTTATTTTTCTATCCAAATAACGCTTTTTAAGTCTTTTTACACACTCTTCAAAGAACCTAATTTCTTTGTCTTCTTCTCCGTTTGACAAAGGCGTGCCAAGTACTGCGTTTAATTCGTCGTCGTCAACCGTTCCATACAAATTCCCCGGAATAATTGCGCTTCCGTTTTCAAAAGATAGTCTTGCATACGTATATATATCTCTATGCGTTTTATCATCAAAATACGGACTTAATTCTTCTCCGATACGAGAATATTCTCGAGATGATAACATTGCAGACAATATAAATCGCGCTGCGGAATAATATCCCATATCTTTCTCGGGTTTTTGAATAATTTTAGTTTCTTGAATAACGTTTTCACTATTTTCGACTTTTTTCTTCGTAGGATCGTATAAATCTCTTTTTAGTGAATCGATAGACAACTTACTATTTTCCGAAATTGACGGCAAATAGGCTTCTTTTTCCACACTACTCTCAATCTCTCTCAAAACGTCAAGAGCGGCGCTCGCGTAATTAACTCTACCTTGCAAAGTGTTATCAAGTAATTTTTCCGCTAAATACAGTTTGTATTCTATAAGGGGTTTTGCTTCTTTCATAAGAGCAACAAAACCCTCTTTGCCGAGTTCTCTTACCGTGTCGTCAGGATCTTTTCCGTCAGGCAAACTCATAACGAAAACTTTAAGCCCTGCTTCACGCAAAATATCCAAGCCTCTAAGCGTTGCTTTTTGTCCTGCGCCGTCACCGTCGTAACAAATATAAACGGTGTCGCAATAATTCTTTATCTTTTTTGCTTGAAAAGGCGTTAGCGCCGTACCCATACTCGCAACAACGTTTTCCACGCCTGCTTGTACCAAACTTATAACGTCCATATTCCCTTCCACCATAATTACCGAGTTGATAGTTTCTCGTTGTTTGAGTTTGGTTAAAAGGTTTATACCGTACAAGTTCTTACTTTTATCAAACAAAACCGTTTCTTTCGTGTTTTTATATTTAGCAAAATCAGTTTTTTCAAGTTTTCTACCGCCAAAAGCCACAACTTCGCCAAAATTATTAAATATCGGAAAAATTAAACGATTTGCTAAAGCATCAAAATATCTTCCGTTCTTGGTTTCAGCAATACCTGCGTCCATCATTAATTCTTTAGAATATCCTTTCTTTGAAAGATAATCTACCATCTCGGAAAAACCTAAAGATGCGCCTAAACCAAAACGAACTATGTATTTATCTTGAACACCACGTTTTCTTAAATAATCTAATGCAGGTTTTCCGCCCTCGGTCATAAGATTTTCGTGGTAATGACGAGCGGTCAACTTCATCATCGCGCGTAATTCGTCTTTTTTTTGTTTCATCTCACGCACTTTACCGCCGTCCACAAATTCGGGCATTTTCATCCCCGCTTGCTCGGCGAGCATTTTGATAGCGTCCATAAAATCAATGCTCTCGATTTGCATCACGAACTTTATAACGTCGCCACCAACGCCACAACCAAAACAATGATAAAATTGCCCTTCGGGATTTACAGAAAAAGACGGCGTTTTTTCATGATGAAACGGACATAATCCCCAAAAGGATCTGCCCTTTCTCGTTAAACGGGTATATTTACCTATAACGGTCAAAATATCCGTTCTGGCTTTTAATTCTTCAAGCCACTTGTCATTTAAACCAAAATCTGCCATTTTCCTATATCCCGATTTTTGATTACATTGTTTTATACGACAAAACAACAAAAAATACCTAAATTATTGAAAAATTTTTTAAAATTTTATTTTTTTATATTTTTTTCCGTTTTACAAGGCTTGTAACAATAATTAGTTACGTCGAAGTCTTATAAAAAAGAACCGTTTAAAAACGGCTCTTTTCTACTGTAATAATTTTTTAACTTTTAGTCCTGCGTTATACGCGTCGTTTCGAGATACACCTGTCTTTGTAAGCAAGTCGGTGCACTCTTTTATGG
>JAZSRG010000195.1:0-1602 GCA_045538365.1 Clostridia bacterium | reverse complement strand
AATCTCGCTTTGACGAGTGTTTTCGCCCTTAATTACCGTGAAACTAATAAGTTCGTAATACGTTTCAAATTGTTGCGCGGTCGTGTTAACGATATTAACTTCTTGTAACGTTACGTTAGTTACCGCTTCAATTTCAAATCTTATATATTGAGAACTATTTCCAAAGATAGCGCCCAAAATGTTGTCGCCTTCTTTTAAGGTAAGAGGAACGTCAGCGCTCGAAGTTACGTTAAACGATTGGTCAAGGCTTATCATATTGAAGATAATATCAGAGTTACTTAATGCTTTAATATTAAATACGTAATTACCTTCTTCTTCAAGTTTAACGTCACGGCTTCTAATCTTTGAACCGGCTATCATGTCAAGACCGCCGTCCGTCGTGTCGTAACTCAAATTACCTTTTAGGTAACTATCCGTCATCCATACCCAGTCAACGGGGATACCGATTTCGTCAATTTCTTTAAAGTTGCCGTTTTCTACTAATTTATTAGTGTAATCAATTGCAGGTACGTTTGCAATAAATACGCAGTCACTCAAAACGTCCGCCGTCAAACCACCGTTTTCTTGGATAGCGTTTTGAACTTCTGCAAAATATTTATCCTTGTTTTGGTCGTTTAAGTCACCAAAACTAATAATACCGTTATCAAGCCAAGAGTAAAGTTCGTCAGCATTTGCGCTCTTTTCTACTCTGTCCGTTATATATTCGGAATCAACTTGATAGAGATGCACTCCGTCCACGTTGCCCGAGAAACCGTCTGCGGTCTTGATATAAATTTTTAATTGTTTAGCCGTTGCGGGAACGAGAATTTGATTTAAGTATTCTTTCCACTCGCCCGTTCCAGACAAAGCAAACTCTTGCTGGCTTACGTAAGTGCCGTCTATGGTGTAATAATTTACGCCCAACGTGATGTTAGAAGAAGTCTTTGCGCTCATTACCAAGTGATGATATTTGCTTGACTTCACGTCAATTTTTTCACTCAAAAGGTCAACTGCGCCACTAATTTTTGCGCTCAATGCTCCTTCCGTCTTTTGGGTATTATCTGAAAGAATAGTACCCGTTGCTGTGTTAGCCCAACCATAAGGAACTTGATTTTCGTCAATTATTTCAAAACTTCCGTTAAATATCTTCTTCTCGAAGTTTCTAAGAGGCGCTTCAACTACACCGTTCAATGCGGAATAAGTTTCAATTTTGTTAACGCCTGTAATTTGCTCAAGTTTAACGTTTTCATTGTCTTGAGTGTAGCACTTAAATTCGCCGAAAGAAATTTGGGTTACAGCCGTCATTTCCATACCAAAGTAAACGGAGCCGTAAGGAGCGGAATTGATATTCATACCCGTTACTTGAGCCATAACGTTGTAGTTCGCTTCCCCTACTTTTCTATAATACATAGTCCAACTACCGTCGCGTGCCGTCGTACTGCTTGCAGCCTTATACACAACTTTAATGGTGTAACCGGGAACTATCCAGTTTGCAGGAGTAAGCGTTCCGCTAACGGTGAGTCCCGTCGTTGCATAGTCCGGTCTACCCGTTAGGAAGTTGGTGTATTGACCGAAATCTTTATCCACGTAAATTAAAAGGGCGCGGTCGGTAAGTCGGATCGT
>JAZSRG010000065.1:0-1603 GCA_045538365.1 Clostridia bacterium | reverse complement strand
TGCTCATAGCCTTCTTTTTTTGCTTTAGATGCAAAATAGTTATACTTGTTTCTTGCTTGTGATTCGCCTGCATAAGCGGCTTCCAAATTCTTTTCAGTTTTTGATCCTTTTAAATTCATTTTTGTATCCTCCAATTATTTTTTTATTTAATGGTTTTACCCAAATTATTTTAATCTTTTTTTACGTTTAACGTAACCTTTCTCGTCGCCGTTATTAAGCGGAACATAAAATTCTTCGTCTTTTAGTTCGTCAGGCAAATATTGTTGTTTAACGTATCCACCAAAATTGTGCGGATAGAGATAATCTCCGTTTTTGTCTTCTCTATACGCTTGCACTCTAAGAGGTACGGGGACAGCGTCGTTTTTAACTTTTTTTACACTCGCTTGCGCCTTCTCCATTGCAACTACGACGGAATTAGATTTTTCTGATTCACAGACGTAAATAATTGCTTCAGTCAAAGGAATCATAGCCTCGGGCATACCGATTTTCTCTAAAGCGTACATAGCCGAAGTCGTCATTTGTAAGGCTTGCGGATTTGCAAGTCCTACGTCTTCCGCGCTGTGAACCACCAGTCTTCTTGCAACAATCATTGGATCGCATCCGCCTTCAATAAGTCTTGTTGCCCAGTATAGCGCAGCATCAGGATCACTCCCCCTTAAAGACTTACAAAACGCGCTGAGCATATCGTAAAACAAACTCTCGTCAAGCCCTAAAGACTTCTTTTGTATAGATTGCTCGGCTATTTCAATATCCACGTTTATAACGCCGTTTTTGTCGGGATTTGTCGTGAGTACCGCAAGTTCTAACGCGTTAAGCGCCGTTCTCATATCTCCAGAACTAACAAACGCAATATGGGATAAAGCCTCGTCAGACACGTTTAAATCGTATCTTCCCAAACCTTTTTCTTCGTCCTTGATTGCGCGTTTCAGTCCCGACAATACGTCTTGAACCGTTAAGGTTTTAAACTCAAATATCCTACACCTTGAAACAATTGCTCTCGTCATAGATGCAAAAGGATTTTCCGTGGTTGAGCCAATAAAAATAATATAACCTTGCTCAATTGCGGCAAGCACGCTATCGGACTGCGCTTTATTCCATCTATGACACTCGTCCAAAAGTAAATAAGTCTTTTTCCCCGAAACTTCAAGTCTTTTCTTGGCTTCGTCAATCACAGCCTTTGCGTCCGCTACACCGCTTGATACTGCGTTTAATTTAACGAACGCTGAATTAGTTGATTTTGCTATAATGTTTGCGAGCGTGGTTTTTCCCGTTCCCGGTGGTCCGTAAAAAATGCAACTACCCAACCTATCGGCAATAACCGCGCGACGAAGCAACGTACCTTGTCCAACTATATGATTTTGACCTACAAATTCTTCAAGTTTCGTAGGTCTCATGCGTTCAGCAAGGGGCGCTAATTCAGTTGTAAGCGCATCAAATAAGGTTTCCATATAACTCCTCAATCATATCTAATATAATAACATAAGTTAATATATTTGTAAAGACTGAATTTAAAAATTATTCAATAAATTTTAACAAATTTAGCCCATTTTTCAATATTTAAATTATTATATATTTAAGAGATTTTCACAATACTTTTATTAAA
>JAZSRG010000209.1:0-2169 GCA_045538365.1 Clostridia bacterium | reverse complement strand
GAAAGAGTCGCCACCGCCTACGCGGTCAACTATATGCACGCGGTATGACGGAGAGAAATATGCTTTGCCGTCCGTATAAAGCATACCTGCCCAGTCGTAATCATTTGCGGACAAGGAACTTCTCAAAGTGATAGCAACTTTTTTGAAACCGAATTTTTCAGTGAGTTGCTCTGCAACGGAGATATATCCTTCGTGACTTAGTTTACCTGAATCTATATCGGTATTTTTAGCGCAAATACCAAAGACGTCTTTTGCATCTTCTTCGTTGGAGATACAAACGTCAACGTAAGGCATCAAAGTACTCATAACTTCGTTAGCGCGCTCGCGTGACCAAAGTTTTTTACGGAAGTTAAGGTCGCAAGATACGGTAAGACCGAGTTTTTTAGCCATTTTGCAAGCGTCTAAACAAATTTCGGGGAGTTCTCCGCCAAGCGCCGGGGTTATTCCCGTCCAATGGAACCAGTCCGCGCCTTCAAATATCTTTTCCCAGTCAAAGTCTTCCCTTTTACTCATTGCAATAGACGAATATGCTCTGTCATATATTACCTTGCTTGCTCTTTGTGACGCGCCTTTTTCTACGAAATAAATACCTACTCTCTCTCCACCGCGAACGATTTTAGTGGTGTCAACGCCGTATTTTCTCAAAGAGTTTATAGCGTTTTGACCAATATCGTGGTCGGGAAGTTTGGTAACGAAACTTGCGTCAACTCCGTAGTTTGCAAGAGATACGGAAACGTTGGCTTCTCCGCCCCCGTAAGTTGCATCATACTCGTCGCTTTGCAAAAATCTAAGGTATCCCTTAGGATTGAGCCTTAACATTATTTCTCCAAACGTTACTACTTTCATTTTTTTCTCCTTTTCCGCGTTTTGCGGTAAAAATTGTTACTTGTCGTTCTCTATGTGCGTGTCAAACCCGTAAAATCCGTGTTGGCGCAAGGCTTCGTATAAGACGATTGCAACGGAATTGGATAGGTTAAGGGAACGAAGTTCGCCACGCATAGGAATACGGATAGCGGTGTCGTAATTTGAGTAAATCAAGTCTTCGGGTAGTCCTTTCGTTTCCTTGCCAAAAAGCAAATAACAGTCGTCTTCAAACTTTACGTCACAATAATTTTTCTTGCCCTTGGTGGTACAAAGATAGAGTTTATCCCCTTTGTGTTTCTCCAAAAACTCGGCTAAACTATCGTAATAAAACACGGTCAACTTATCCCAGTAATCAAGTCCGGCTCTCTTCAAGGTACGGTCGGAGAGTTCAAAGCCGAACGGTCTAACCAAATGCAAAGTCGCGCCAGTACACGCGCACGTTCTCGAAATATTTCCCGTGTTTTGGGGAATTTCAGGTTCAACAAGTACAATATTTATCATTTTTTCACCTATTCGTATTATAGCACAGCCAAAGTGCTATTCTTCTTTAAAATTTTGACTCTTTTTTCTTTTTTCATTTGTTTTTTTGACCAAATTGAAAAACAATCTTCCCTTTTCCCTATTTTTTGGCTTTTGGGGGAAAGTTTACCCTTTAATTATAGTATTTTGCGCCTTAAAAAGAAAGTGTTTATAAGAAAATTTTTATTTTTATGTATTTAAGTTGCGTAAAGTTGCTTTTTGTGGCTCTTTGTGATACATTTATTAAGAGGTGGATTATGAAATACGAACTTGTGATTTTTGACCTTGACGGGACTTTGCTTGAAACGCTTGAAGACTTATATCAAAGCGTAAATTACGCGCTTGCAGTAAACGGACTTCCCTTGCGCACGAGAGAAGAAATTCGCGCTTTCGTGGGAAACGGACTCAGAAACTTGATGATTCGCTCCGTACCTAACGGCTCGGATACGACGACTATCGACAAAGTGCACGAGAGTTTTAAACGCCACTATATAAACCACAGCGCCGACCACACCGCGCCTTACGACGGCATTATTCCTTTGCTTGAAAAACTAAAAGAAAAAGGTACAAAAACGGCAGTCGTGTCAAACAAAGACGACGAAGCCGTAAAGGCTCTTTGCGATAAATTTTTCGGTGGACTTTTAGGCTTAACGCTTGGAAACCGTCCCGATATACAAAGAAAACCTGCCCCCGACTCCATTTTTTACACCCTAAATCATTTTGGGGTGGAAAAAGAAAACGCTGTTTATATAGGAGATAGCGAAGTGGATATAGAAACGGCTAAAA
>JAZSRG010000018.1:0-15917 GCA_045538365.1 Clostridia bacterium | reverse complement strand
AACTATCGGACTTCCGCTCATTCCTTGCACTATTCCACCCGTTTTCTTTATTAAGCGCCCGTCCGTTACTTGGATAACCATACTTTTAGTTGATTTTTTGTCTTGCGTAAACGCTTTTACTATTTGAATTTCATATTTTTCAGGCTTGTTTCCGTTAACACTCGTATATATATAAGCCTTACCTTCTTTAACTTCTTCCTTTCTTCCTAATCTAACCAAGGGTAAATTTTTGTATCCAACTTCGCATTTCCCAAAAATACCATAGTCGTTGTTTTTTGAAATATATCCCGTTGGTTTAGAGTTTTTATCAAAAACACCTTGCAACTCACCTGCTTCGCCTTTTCTCGGCATTTTTACGCCGATAATCTTGCATTTAAAAATATTTCCGTCCTGCAATAGTTTTTCTCCACACAAATTTATACTGTGGCCAAGCGCGCCAAACGAACCGTCCTCTTTAACGTAAGTCAAAGTTCCTACACCCGACAAGCCGTCTTGCACCACGATACCGAGTTTTCTATACTTAGTTAAAGCATCAACGGACGGCCTAACTTCAAAATTTATCAACTCGTTTTTTCTCAAAATCGTAATTTTGATTACTTCGTCTTGAGTTTCATTTAAAACCTTCGTCAAGTCGTTTATTGTTTTTATCTTAATAGAGTTAATCTCGACAAGATAGTCGCCAGGCATACCGTCAATATTTAGCAACGGTATCTCCACGCCGTTTTTAGTTACAACTTCGCTTTTACCACATATATACAAACCGGGATTTTCCAAAGTAATACCAACGGGAATACCTCCTAAATGCACGTAATCCACAGTTTCCGCGGTTGCAAAAGGAAATATTCCCGTTAAACACAATAAAGTTATTAGAAAAAGTATTAAAATTTTTTTCGTGCTCATAACTCCTCCATACCAAGATAGTTTTGTTACAAGCGCAAAAAAATATACGAATTTTAATTTATCTTTTTAATTCATCAAAAAAACTAATCAATTCTTTCGCGTGCATTTCACTCTGTTCAGATTTCTCTACGCCACCCGACAATCTTGAAATTTCCGAAAGTTTTCCTTGTTCATCAAGTTTGCAAATATTCGTTATCGTTGCATCCCCCTCAACGTGCTTTTCTATCAAGAAATTCTCGTCAGCAGCAGCCGCTAATTGAGGCAAATGGGTAACGGCGATAACTTGAGCGCTTTTTGAAATGCTGTAAAGTTTTTTTGCAACTTCAAAAGCAATAACACCGCTAATACCAGTATCTATTTCGTCAAACACCAAAGTTCCAATACCGTCAATCTTTGCAAAAATAACTTTAAGCGCCAACATAAATCTCGACATTTCGCCACCCGATATTATCTTAGATAAAGATTTAAGTGGCTCACCCTTATTGGGTGAAATCAAAAATTCAACGTTATCTACGCCTTTCTCCGTCAATTCACTCAAAAATGCATCGTATTCGGGAATATCAGAGAAACTTACGACAAACTCTGTTCCCTTCATACCAAGTTCGGATAATTCAACTGATATAAGTTTTTCAAGTTTTTTCGCGTACTCTCGTCTTTTTTCAGACAATAATTTTGCTACGCTATATAATTTATTTCTTGTCGCGCTTTCTTGCTTTTCAAGTTTTGAAATTTCATCTTCAGAGTTTTCAAGTTCAAACTTTCTTGCTTCCGCTTTTGCTCTATATTCTAAAATATCCGAAATCTCAGGACCGTATTTGCGTTTTAACGACTTAATTAAATCATACTTTTCTTCAATTAAATCAGCATAATCACGCGAATAAACGTATCCATCCGAAATTGAGGCAAGGGACTCCGCTATATCTCTAATTTCTATTTTGACAGACTCTAATCTTGAAACAAAATTAGATAATTCATCGTCGTATTTTTCAACGGATACTAAAGAATTGTACGCGCGCATAATCGTATCTTCCGCTCCGACTATTCCATCCCCACCGGACAACAAGTATTCCGCTCCGCGAACGGACTCCGCAAGTTTTTCAGTGTTTTGTAATTTCTTACGAATAGATGCAATTTCTTCGTCAACACCCTCGCTCAACTCCGCTTTATCAATCTCTTTAATAACGTAGTCAAGCATATCAATCTCTCGAGCGCGCTCACTCGAGTCACCAAAAGATGCTAATCTTTTTAAAATTGATTTATTTTGGCTATATAAATCTACGAGTTCATTTTTTATCTCTTCAATTTCTTTATCCCCAAATTTATCGAGAATATCGATATGAGTTGAAGCCTTTAACAAAGATTGATGCTCGTGTTGACCGTGAATATCACACAAATACTGAGTTATAGACTTTAACATTTGCAAAGTCACAGCGCGACCGTTTACACGAATATCACTTCTACCCGAAACGTTCATAAAACGTCTTAAAATTAAAACTCCGTCTTCAGTTTCTATACCCATGTCGACCAAGACTTTTTCAAGTTCTTCGTTTTTTTGTAAATAAAAAGAAACTTCAACTTCCGCGCTTTCTTCTCCAAATCTTATCAATCCTTTATCCGCTCTTTCGCCCAATACGAAATTAAGCGAATCTATAATAATAGATTTGCCTGCGCCCGTTTCACCGCTTAATATACTCAAACCTTCGTTTAAATCTAACTCAAGTTTTTTAATAAGCGCTATATTTTTAATTCTAATACTCGTAATCATTATTTAAAATATGCAATTTTTTGTAATTTTTCTACGATTTGCGGAGCAACTTCCGCAGAACTTACGACAACCATAATAGTGTCATCACCTGCTATACAACCATAAATTTCCGGTAAATTTAATCTATCAATCAAAGTCGCTGCAGCATTTGCGCTACCGCCAAGAGTTTTTACAACGATAATATTTTGGCTATAATTTATAGATAAAACTGATTCACAAAATACGTTAAGAATTTTAGCGGACACGTTTATGGAATCGTCAATTTTATTTGGCAACGCATATTTGTATACGTTATCATGGGATAAAATTTTAACTAATCCAAGTTCTTTTATATCCCTTGACACGGTTGCTTGCGTAACCCTAAAACCGCTTTTTATCAATGCATCCGCCAAATCGTTTTGCGTATCTATTTCTTGTTTCGTGATTAATTCCTTAATCTTCGTATGTCTTTGAACTTTAGTCATTTTGTTCCTCCGTTTGCAAACTCCACTTATTAAGTTTCCCTACAAGTCTTGCAAAAAAGTTGTATTCGCTAAGTCTTATGAATTTTGCGCGAAGTTCCGAAGTTTGGATTAAAACTTCGTCGTTTGGCTGTAGTTCTACTTTATATTCTCCGTCCACCATCAACACGGATTTAGGACTTTTTTCCGCAACTTTAAGTTTGATTTTTTGTTCTCCACCGACAACTATCGGCCTATTATAAAGAGAATGCGGACAAACCGTAGCAACCACCATAGCGTCAACGCCCGGACACAAAATAGGTCCACCCGACGACAACGAATATGCAGTCGACCCCGTCGGCGTACTAACTATTAGCCCGTCCGCGTAATAACTGTAAAAGAATTTTTCATCAATATATAATTCGGTATTTACAATCTTTTGCGTTCCTCTGCCAAGCATTGCTTCGTTTAACGCGATAAACTTGTGATTTTTATGCAAGACGGACAACATTGAACGCTCTTCGATAAAATAATCTTTGTTGATAAGTTTTTTAACCGCATCTTCTAAATCGTTATTTTCAACTTCGGTCAAAAAACCAACGCGTCCAAGATTGATGCCCAAAATCGGCAAGTTAAATTTTGCCGCAATTTTGGAAAGTCTTAAAATAGTTCCATCTCCACCGAGAACGACTAAAACGTCTGAATTTTGAAATAAAAAATCAATAGAAATTCCCGACTTATTATCGTCGGTAAACAAAAACGCTTCCGCCCCGTTTTTCTCAATCAAAGAAACGAGTTCTTGGGAAAAAGTTAAATTTCCATCTTTATTGTGATTTGTAAAAATTCCGATTTTCATAAATCGTATTATACACTATTATGAATAATTATTCAATCATTTTTTTAAATTATTCACAAATTTACCTATTTTATCTGCAATATTTGATGCATTTATACCATATCTTTCGTGTAATTCGCTAATTTTTCCTTGACACACAAAATTATCTTTTACCGAAATTGGATAAACTGACGTCTTTTCGCCGTTTTCAGAGTAATACTCAACGATTGCTCCATATAGTCCTGCGTGCGTAACGTTGTCTTCCACTACAAATAAAGTTTTATGTCTATTTTCATTTAAATATTTAAAATCTAACGGTTTAAGCGTACTTGCGTTAACAACGTCAACCATAACGTTGCTCTTCTTTAAGTGATCAGCGCACAAAAGGGATTCTTTTACCATAGGCGCACCGCTTGCAATGATTGCAATATCCCCACTACCTTCACATAACGTTTTCCAAGAAGAAAACTCAAATTCTTGAACGCTTTCGTTATCTTCATACCCCCTTGGATATCTTATAACCAAAGGTTTGTCATACGTAACGGACCAATCCAACATATTTTCAAACTCTTTTTTGCTTGCAGGAGATAATATCGTAAGTTTGGGGATAGAATTTAAAAACGCTAAATCAAATATACCTTGATGCGTTTCCCCATCTTCACCTACAAAACCAGCCCTATCAACGCAAATTGTTACGGGAAGATTTTGCAAAACTATATCGTGTATAACTTGATCTATCGCTCTTTGCAAAAAGGTAGAATAAATAGCGACGTAAGGCTTCATCCCACCTCTTGCTAAACCCGAGGCTAAAGATATTGCGTGTTCCTCCGCAATTCCCACGTCAAAAAATCTTTCGGGATAACGATTAGAAAATTCTTTTAATCCCGTTCCTATCGGCATTGCAGCGGTGACCGCAACAAGTTTTTCATTTTGCGCAGATAATTGTGATATTTTAGCCCCAAAAACATCAGAGTATGATGAATTTTCGCTTTTTATAGAATACATGCTTGAAATGCCGTGAAATTTTTCAGGTGATTTTTCGGCTTCCACACAACCTTTACCCTTCTTTGTAACAACGTGCAATAAGACGGGTTGGTTTTCTTCTTTAAGGGACTCAAGAGTTTTAATAAGATCCTCTAAATTGTGCCCGTCAACAGGTCCTACGTATTTATAACCAAATTCTTCAAAGAGTACACCCGTGGTAAACATATATTTAACGCCGTTTTTGATGTGTCGAAGCATTCTATATCTGCCTTTTGTGCTATCTTCAAAAGCCGTTTTGACTACTGCCCTTTTGATTTTCTTATAATATGCGTTTTGACGTAAAGCGGTAAGTTTCGATGAAACTGCGCCAACAGCCTTTGATATAGACATATCGTTATCATTTAAAATAACGATATTTTTACTCGGCCTACTGCCACAGTCGTTCATTGCCTCAAAACTAATACCGTTTACAATAGAACCGTCCCCAATTACAGAGATTACTTCATAATTGTCGTTTTGAATATCACGCGCGCGAGCCAAACCTAAAGCCAAAGATATAGCAACACCTGCATGTCCTGATGAGAAGGTATCGTATTCACTCTCTTCTCTTTTGGTAAACGCGTTGATTCCATCAATTTTTCTAAGGTCGTTTACAAATTTTTTATCTCGTCCCGTCAATAATTTATGCGCGTAGGCTTGGTGACCTACGTCAAAAATTAATTTATCTTTTGGTAAATCAAAAACGTAATGAAGAGCGACAATTAACTCAACCGCCCCAAGGCTTGACGCTAAATGTCCCCCACAATTTAAAACGGCATCAATAATTTTGAGTCTAAGTTCGTAACAAAGACTTCTCAATTCATTGATGTCGTAATTTTTAATTTCTTTAGAAATTATTTGATTTTTCCAAAAATCTATCATTTACGTTTCCTTTCACAAAAAATCGCTAATATTTTTGCTGTAAACATAACGAGTTCACGGCTATGTGTAATTGCAAGTTTTTTGCCGAAAGCTTTTCCACCTACTGTAAACGCCGCAATTATGCTACTTATTGCAAGAGTTAAAATCGTTTCACTTATACCAATCCCACTACTTAAAATCTTGGTTACGATTACTACACCACATGCACCGCTAACGATACCACAGATATCTCCTATGACGTCGGCGCAAATACTCGAAACCTTATTGGCATTTTTAACGAGTTTCATAGCCGTCTTACTGCCAGAAACTTTACGCGCTGACATCGCTGAAATCGGCGCGATATCACAAGAAGTAACTGCAACGGCTACAACGTCAAATAAAATGTTGATAATTATCAACAATAAAACTATCAAAATTGCAACAACGAGAGTGCTTCCCCCTACTGCAAAATCAGATAAAAATGTAAAAGCAGCAGTCAAACAAAACGTTAATAAAGTTACTTTAATAACCCATATTGACTGACTATTTTTTTTGTTCTTTTTTGCAAAACGCTCCGCAGGACGCGGAGTGCTATTATGATTTTCTTTTTCCTCTAAATTTTCCTTTCTACTTCGAGGTTTGCTGTCTTGATTCATTTTTCACCTAAAATTAAAAATACGGTGGCAATATATCGAGTAAACCTTGCGCCATACGGTCCGGTAGGATTTCCCTGCTTTGCAACTCGTCGTCGCCGTCCGAGAAGTTTCCTATTACACAAAGCATAACCACGTTACCGTGAGTCAAACCGGATTGCCTCAAAGAGCACACTATAATCCCCGATACATCTCCCAAGGGAACAGTCTAGAAGATTTCCTTTTCAGATTTACACATTTTTAGTTTCTTTTGCACTTAAGGTTTCAATAGGCAATCACATTATATAATATCGGCCAACATTAAAAATGTGTGTTCCTATATTCACCATAACCACTCAAAACAGGCTACACTGCACACAGTATTTAACCGCATTGCAGGTTTAATCCCGGTCAGTAGCGAAAAAATCCACCGATTCGGGTCTCCACGGATTATGGAGCGTGGATTGCATGCCATTGCAAATCGTCCATAAACCTTAACTCCCAGCACAAGCCCAACTTTGGGCAAGAAAAGCCAGCACCAGAAACTTCATCGATATGCCCTTTTACGGTATTTTAACCCCGTCTTCAAAATGCGAATATCCGACTAGAATACTGCACCACCGTATGTATATATTATCATAAATTTATTTTTTTATCAAATTCAATAATTTTGCATATTAACAAAACATTTGATTTTAATCAGTAAATAATTGAAATATTCGTTGCTAATCTAATATATTCTCCAATATTCGCAATTATTTCATTCTATTTATAATTGAATCCGCCAAAAGAGATAATTCTTCGTTGTTCTTAAAAGATACGAGCATTGCCTTGGCGTTTTTAATACACTCTTTGGCTATTTCTTTAGATTTTGCAAGCCCGAATACTGCAGGATACGTTAATTTACCGTTTTCTTCGTCGCTTCCTATCGGTTTACCCAACAAATTTTGGTCGCCTTCAATATCCAATATATCGTCGGTAATTTGAAACGCTAAACCGATAAAATCGGCAAATTTGTTTAATTTGCTGACGTCTTCATCCGAAAGATTAGCCAAAATAGCAGATGACAAAATAGGCGCTTTAATTAAGCAAGCCGTTTTATGTAAATGTAAATATTCAACTTTTTCACCCGTTATATCGCTACAAGTTTTTTCAGACTCCAAATCAACGCATTGACCTGCAATCATACCTTTTGCGCCCGCGTTTGTGTATATTACGTTTAAGATTTTGCCTAATTTATCTCCCAAAACTGTGGAATTTTCCGCTAATATTTCCATACTTAAATTAAGCAAAGCATCTCCTATCAAGACCGCCATACCTTCGCCGAATTTAACGTGCACAGTAGGAAGCCCACGTCTTAATTCATCATCATCCATACACGGCAAATCGTCGTGAACTAGTGAATAATTATGAATCAACTCGATAGCCAAGCACGCGGGTAAAACTTTGTCATACTTCACTTCAAGCATTTTTGCCGTCATCAACGCAAGCACTGGACGTAATCTTTTTCCACCAGCAGACATAGCGTATTTTATACCCGACAAAACGGGTTCAGGAATATCCGTCAAGTTATTCATAGCGGTGTTTAAATATTTTTCAAACAACTCGCGCAATTCATCATAATTTGCTTTATATTCGTTAGTCGTCAAGATTCAAATTCTCCTCGGTAATTTTATCAAGTTTTTCTTTTATCAAAACTAATTTGCCTTTTCCTTCAGCCAAAATCTTCGCGCAATCTTCAGCAACGCGCGTTCCTTCATCAAAAAGCGCAAGACTTTCATCTAACGTTAGGTCTTCTTTTTCTAATTTTAATGCAATTTTTTCTAACTTCTCAAGTGCTTGTTCTATACTCATTTTTTACTCCTTGCTCGATAAAATTTCATTTACCGTTGCTTTCAAAGAAAAATCTATTGATGAAACTTTGATTTCATCACCAACTTTCACCATACTTTTTTTCGTTATCGATTTGTTATCTATAGACACTTTAAATAAACCTTTTTTTAATACGTTAACAGGATTAGAAAGATTTATTCTATCAAGCAAATTTAAAAGTCGCCTATCTTTGTCCACAAATTTATTTTGCATTGACGATTGCGTTTTGTGAAGCAATAAATTAAGTCTGCCCTGCGCTTTTTCAAAACATCCTTCTGCTTTTGCATAAACGTAAGAGTTCGCGCTATTTAGACGGAATTCTTTATCTTTTAAATTTCTCTCCGTCATATTGCTGATATAGTTTAATTTTGACAAGATATAGTCTATTTGCTCTCGTCTTGAATAACTTACGACCTCGCCTGCGGCTGTTGGCGTTGCAACTCTCATATCCGATACGTAATCAACCAAAGTCGTATCCGTTTCATGCCCAACCGCAGTAATTATCGGCGTTTTCATATTAAAAACTTGTCTTGCCACGGTTTCATTACAAAACAGGAGCAAATCTTCCCACGAACCACCGCCACGAGCAAGTATCACGACGTCCGCATCTATTTTATCCGCAAGTTTAAGACCGTTTACAATTTCTAAAACAGCGCCATCCCCTTGAACGCGAACGTCAATAAGAGATATATCGATTGCTTTATTTTTGTTTCTAATCGTTCTTACAATATCCCGAATAACCGCACCCGTCTTACTTGTAACGACGCATACTTTTTTAGGAAATTTTGGTATAGGTTTCTTGTGTTCTATTTCAAAAAGCCCTTCTTTTTCCAACTTCTCTTTAGTCTGTTGATAAAAAAGCATCAACTCGCCAATGCCTGCGTAAAATATTTTGGAAACAATAAAGGAAATTTTTCCACCTTTAGGATAAAAAGAAATGCTTCCGCTCACAAATACGCTATCCCCGTCTTTAGGAATCTCCGTTCTTTGCAAACCGAAGCACACACACGGCAAAACGCCGTCTTTGTCTTTAAGATTAAAATATAAGTAACCGCCAACAATTTTTAAATTGCTGACCTCACCTAATACGGTAATGTTGTGAAGCATTTCTTCGCATTCAAAGACCTGCTTAACGTAAGTCGTAACTAATCCGACGGTTAAAAATGATTCACTAACCCCGTCCATTATTTCACTACTTGAAGCGTATTAGCCATAAGCATGGTAATAGTCATAGGACCAACGCCACCGGGAACGGGCGTAATATAAGACGCTTTAGGTTCAACTGCTGAAAAATCAACGTCTCCCACCGTTTTTCCGTCAAGTTTGTTCATACCGATATCAACTACAACCGCGCCTTCTTTTACCATATCCGCAGTAACGAAATGAGCGCGGCCAACCGCAGACACGAGAATATCTGCCTGTTTAGTAATCTCTGCGATATTTTTAGTTCTACTATGACAAATAGTAACGGTTGCATTTTTTTCCAAAAGCATCATTGCCATAGGTTTACCAACGTTATTGCTACGACCTATAACTACTGCGTGTTTACCCGAAACGTCAATATTATAGTATTCTAAAAGTTTCATAACACCTGCAGGCGTACAAGATCTAAAACAAGGCTTTCCTTGGATAAGTCTGCCTATACTAACTTCGGAAAATCCATCAACGTCTTTTTCATCAGACACAAGGGCTACGATACGTTCTTCATTGATATGTTTTGGCAAAGGCAATTGAACCAAAATGCCTTGAATATTATCGTCATTATTGAGTTTTTCAACCAAAGCAACCAAATCTTCTTCGCTCATGTCCGCATCATACTTATATGCGTACGACTTAACGCCAACTTCTTCGCAGGCTTTAATTTTGTTGCGAACGTAAATTGCGCTTGCAGGATCGTCGCCAACGAGAACTACAGCAAGTCCAATTTCTTTTCCAGTTTTTGCTTTATACTCTGCAATTTCTTCTTTAATATTTTGACGGCAAACACTTGCCACTAATTTTCCATCAATAATTTTAGCCATTTTATCCTCCAGTTTATTGTTCCCCAGTTAATTCTTTATAAACGCTTGCAAGAATACCGTTTACGTAACCGCTACTTTTCTCCGTTGAATACGCCTTTACGATATCTAACACTTCAGATATTGCAACTGATTTAGGTATATCGGTATAACACATTTCGTAAACGGCTAAAACGAGCGCCGCTAAATCGGGTTTATAAATTCTATCCAAGGAAAAACCTTTTGCGTTTGCTGAAATTCTTTCAATAATTTCATCGAAATGCTCTACTGCGCCCAAATATAAAGAGTTGATAAAAGTAAGGTCTTCCTCTGAAACGTTCGGGTTTTCCTTTATAGTTAAGTAACTAAAAGAGTCCTTTTCTTTATTGAAAAGGTACTCAAAAATAAGTTTATATACGTTTTCTCTCGCTGTTTTTCTACTCATTTTCCCTCTGTGTTAAGACGCAAAAATAACGCTTACAATTTTAACGTTAATAGCGCGGATTTTAAAAATCGTTGCTGCTTCAACTTCCTTTTTGATACTTTCTTGAATACTAAACACAACGTCAGGTACTCTATATTCACTTCTTACGCAAATAGATAAATCGTACGTAACTCTATTTCCGTCAATATATACTTGCACCCCGGAATTACGACCTTTAAGTTTTCCTAAAAAGTTGCGTTTTTTCGCTGACAAAGGCACTACACCTGCTACTTGAGATAAAGAAACAGTTGCTATTGACACCAGAATACTTTCGTAATGACGAGTGGAAGAAACCGAATTCGACATAAAACCTCCGCGTGTATAATATATTTTAGTTATTATATCATACCACGCGGAATATTTCAATCATTTTTTAATGTTTTTAAGCGCCATAAGGCGTAATCTTTACGTTACTTGCAGAAACGCCCGTTTCACCAACTACAATTGACAAGATTTGAGCAACTTCCGCGCTATCTAAGGTTGCGTCGTTTACTAAAACGTTGATATTTTGCGTACCAATCGTTACCACTGCTTCGCTAAAACCTTTTGCCTTTATGAGCGTTTCGATATCAAATTCCGTTTGCATATTAGCGCACATTTTAAGTTTCATATCTTCCGCTGCGGTTTTTGCGCTCTCCGAGGTGTCGGCGCTCGAAATTATAGCATCAAGTTCCAACATAGTTTGTTCTCTCGTAGCCTCTCTATCCGTTCTAAACGCACTAAAGAAACTTGACGCGCTTAACGCATCTTCTTCTCCCGTCACAGGCGTTGTGTTGGTGTTTAAAACGAAGTTCATAACACCTGATACAACCAAAAGCGCAACCATAACGGACAACAACAAAATTTTCTTCTTCTTTGACATAATACCCTCCAAAAAAATTATTTCATTGAAAATATTTCAACTTTATCAGCCGAAACGTCTAACAACGTTTGAACTGCTTGTAAAAGATTTAATTTGACGCTTAACCTATCCGCGCCTTCAGCAACGACTACGACGCCAACGATATCAGGCAAGATTTCTTTAACGATAAGGGGCGTATCTTCTCCGTCTTTCCTTATAATAACCGGGGAAATGCTTTCCGTTTTACTCTCGGTTACTCTATTCCCCGAACTATCGTAATCAGACGTTTTATCTTGTGAAACGTCACTCGTCGTTGCGGTAATTAATTCGCTCGTTCCTGCAAAATTTATCATTACACTTACGTTTCCCGCGCCGTTAATTTTACTTAACACGTCACACAATCTGTTTTCTATCTGAAAATATTCACTTTCTGATAACGTAGTCTTATCATTGCGAGTCCCTGAATCAAAACTAAAAAACAATAACCCGATTAAAGCAACTGCAACTACGGATAAAACGATATGTAAATTTTTAACCTTTTTAATCTTTTCAAACGTTTTATCAAACCAAGTCGCTTTTGCGGTTTTCCCTTTACTTTTTCTATTATCTATTACACTAAATCTTTCAGCCATCTTTATATATAATTTGCTCCCCCTGAACACCAAGTTTTGTTTTTAGTAGCGAATTGATTTTCTCAATAATATGTTTATTCTCGTCCCCTTTCTCTATGACCAAATTTTTTGAAAAAACGATAACTTCTTCAATTTTTTCTGGACAACTTTCGACAAAATTAATTTTAACGTCAACGTTTTGTCCACAAAGTGAATAAATACTTGTTTCAATTTGGCTCGCTATTTTATCGTATCTACTCGAAAATACGTTTTCAACGAATTTTGTATCAACGTCGATTGCGCTCGTATTATCCCCAAAAAAAGTAAAATCAAGTTTTTGACCTACTAACTTAGGCAAAGGCGAAATTACAACGCAAATTGTAATTAAAGCAAATATACTCTTTATATACTTATTCGTTTCTCCTTCAGGCATCAAGACGTCTAAAAGTATCCCGATTGCGCCGATTCCAACAATGCTAAAAATCCACTCTAAAAACATTATATAACCCCTGCGTTAACGGTATAAATCATAAGCAACAAAACGAAAAAAGTAACAAATGCAACGCCTAACAACACGCTTATCAAAATTTTTACTGATGATGCAACTGACAACAACATATCCGATATCCCGCTGTCCGCAAAAGACTCTACGATTCCTGCAGTAAGTTTAAGGGATAAAACTAATAAAATCAGTTTAAGTAACGGAAGCAAAGTTATTATTAAAATAATAAAAATGCCCGTAAGACCTAACGCGTTCTTAATCAAAATGCTTCCGGCCAACACAACGTCAAATCCTTCCGACAAATATCCTCCAAGTATAGGCACGTAACTACTTAAAGCAAATTTAGTAGTTTTTACCGAAATACTATCAAAAGAAGACGTTACGATACTTTGTGAACCTAAAAGTGTACAAAATATGCCAAAACCTAAACCCAACACCCACTCGCTAAAACTTTTAAGAAATTTTCTTATTCCCGACAATTTGACGGATGACGTTAAATTGCCGACGATTGAAAGCACTAAACACGCCAAAAAGATAGGTATAATAAAATTTTGTATTCCGTTAATAACAAGGGAAGAAAGAATTCCTATGTATGGCGAAAAAACGCCAACCGTACTGTTTCCGCCAAGCACGCTTAATAAAGTTATCAGAATTGGAAATATAACGTTTATAAACTGACCAAAAAGATTTACCGTATCTTTTACTGCATTTACAGCGCTCATAACACTCGATATAAGCAAAACTGTAATCGTAGCAAGACAAACAAACTTAACTATTCCACTCGTAGCATTTCCTGCAATTTTTGACGAAAAAGCAGTTATAGTACTCGATAAAATGCATATTAATATAATACTTAAACATATAGGGAAAAAACTTGTTAGTTCTTTCAGCACCCCGTCCCCTAACTCTTTTATAAGTTTGGATAAATCAATTTTACCGTTTCCATTAATAATATCTTCGACAAAACTTTTAATTCCGTCCCCAAAATCACTATACTCTAATTCTTTTAAAAACTCGTCGAAATCTCTAAAATCTATATCGTTCATTTGGTCGTTTATAGAATTCTCAAGTTCTTCTTCAACGTTTTCTTCAGCATTTACCGTACCACAAGGAAAAGATAATATTAAAACGACTAATAAAAAATATAACGCGAGTTTTTTCACGGCAAAAGTCCTATCACAATATCAACTAATTTATTTAATATCGGTAACGCTGTCAAAAATATCATTATTTTTCCCCCTAACAATATTTTAGAAGCAATACTCTCTCCCCCTGCATCCGCGCATATACCCGCGGAATATTCGGTTATATAACCTATCCCAACAATCTTTAAAATACCGCTAAATAAGTCATTATCGATTTTTGTTTTATTTATTATTTCACTGAAAACCTCAACCACGCCCGACATACTTGATATTATGTTCACAAGAATAATTATTCCTGTCCCAAGAATTACGTAGGTTGAAAACTCGCTTTTTAAACCTTTAAGCACTCCTGCAAGAATTGTTCCAATCAAGCCTATCCCGATTAATTTTAAAATATCCATCAATACAACCTAAAAATTGACCGCAAACTATCAAAAAGCCCGCCCAACATATCAACCACCAAAAGCAACACTATTATAAGTCCTGCAATAGTCACAAACGTTGCGATTTCGTCTTTGTCACTTTTCTTTAAAATGATATTTAGTATTGCGGTAATAATTCCAATTCCTGCGATTTTAAATAATATATCTATTCCCATCTCAAACCAATAACACAAAAATGGCTATTCCTATCAAAAAACCAAGTTTTACAGATAAATTTCCTTTTCTTTCATATCCGTCTTTAGTTTCTTTACATTTTTCTTCTACGTAGTTTAGGGCTTTGTCCACGTTTTCTATCTCAAAGGAAATTGACGATTTTCCAACGTCTTTAAAATAACTTTGTAATTCTTTTTGTTCTTCATTATTTAGGACGGATTCAGGAGCAATTTTACCCAAAATTATGTCTTCAAGTTCATCACTATGTGGAATTTCTTTTTTGATTTCTTTAAAAAAGGTTTTTCTAAAAGTAATTTCTTCTTTCATTTTTCGTAAAAAAGATAACGTTTCTAAATAAAAATTCTTTCTTTTTTTGTGATATCTTTTTATCATTATACCAATCAATCCACACGACAAAAAAATAATCGATAAAAAAACGATTTTCATACTATATCCTCGGAATACAAAATTTTTCCAACGGGATTGCGAGAAAGTTTTATGCAATAATCAAACAGAGGTGCAATCTCTTCAAAACCCGTTATTCCTGCGTGCATACTTGTAATAAGTGCAACTCCGCTTTGAATACATCTTTTTACGCTCTTTATATCACTTTCCCCAAAAATTTCGTCCGTAATTAAAATATCGGGCGATAAATTTCTAATCACGCTTTCAAAACCATCTTGTCGTTTTATTCCAACGAGCGCCATTGATTCCCCTATATCCAAAAATGATATACCCTTATTAGTTGCGCTAATTTCATTTTTTTCGTCAATTATTACGACGTTTTTACCGCTATTTGAAAATTGTCTTGCAAACTCTCTAAGCAATGTAGTTTTTCCCGAATATGGTGGCGCAAAAATTATAGTGTTTTTAATCGTTCCGTCACGTCTTACTATCTTTTCTATTAAATTTTCCGCAATACCGTAATGATTGTGTGGAATTCTTAAAACCAAACCATTAATATTTTTTATCGTTTGAATTTTTCCGCTATCATACACACTTTCCCCACACAAACCAGCCCTTATGCCACCGTCGTAAGTGATAAAACCTTGTTTTATATAGTCGTTAACGGCGTATAAAGAACCTTTTACAAGGACTGACACGGTATAATCCACGTCCTCTTTGGTTGCTATTGAAAAATCATAACGTTTTCCGCTCTCCGTAACACGAATAATTTTTCCCACAGTCAACCTTATTTCTTCTATCTTATCCACGTTGAGTTTATAAGAAACTTCGCGATATATTCGTGGCGTCAACAAACTTTTTATCACGTTAAATTTTATGTACAAGCATTTCATTATATGACAAAAGCCCTTCGAATTTCGAAGGGCTTTTATATTCGTATTTAATCTAAATACTTTATTAAATTTTTATCTAAATCACCTATATCGTAAAGATTTCGATAAATATATA
>JAZSRG010000045.1:0-7817 GCA_045538365.1 Clostridia bacterium | reverse complement strand
CCTGGAGGTCATGGGTTCGACTCCCATTACTCACCCCAACAACAAAAAACCCAATGGGGTGTCGCCAAGTGGTAAGGCACGGGATTTTGATTCCCGCATCCGAAGGTTCGAGTCCTTCCACCCCAGCCAATATGGTCCATTAGCTCAGTCGGTAGAGCACTTGACTTTTAATCAAGTTGTCCCGCGTTCGATCCGCGGATGGATCACCAAATATGCGATCGTGGCGGAATTGGCAGACGCGCCAGACTTAGGATCTGGTATCTTCGATGTGGGAGTTCAAGTCTCTTCGGTCGCACCAAGCGACTGAAAGACGGAACTAGTCTGTCTAGCCACGCATTAGCATTAAAAAGGGGTTATTTTTATTTTTATCCCCAAGCCCGAGCAAGTAGTCGAGAAAATAGACTTTTTGTGTGAAGGACTTAAAAATGCGTTATGCGGGAGTGGCTCAGTGGTAGAGCGTCGCCTTGCCAAGGCGAATGTCGCGGGTCCGAATCCCGTCTCCCGCTCCAGTGTTCGGCGTGTAACTTAGTTGCGCGCTGAAAAACTTTTACCCCATGCACCATTAGCTCAGTTGGTAGAGCAACTGACTCTTAATCAGTGGGTCCCGGGTTCGAGTCCCTGATGGTGCACCAAAAATCGACAAGTTTCTGTAGAGACTTGTCGATTTTACTTTTTCACTCTTCACTCTTCACTCTTCACTAAAATCTTGTCGATTTTTGGTAAGTAATAGGTAATAGTGAATAGTGAAGAAGTAAATTAATTTGCTTTACGGATAGTTTTAATTTTGTGATAAAGTTTGAAATTTATAAAAAATATTTTCCTTACCGCATACAACAAAATACATAAAAAACCGACAAGATTTTTGAGAATTTGTCGGTTTTTGTTATTTTTATGGGAAAATTTAAAAATTTTAGACAATATTTTACAAAAATTTCCAACAAAAGTATAAATAATTTTTTGATAATTTTTATATATTTTTGTTGGATATAATATTGTCTGTTTGTCGGTTTTGTTATTTGTTTAAGTCCGCGCGGAACTTCATAGGGGATACACCGAAACGCTCTTTGAAGAGTTTGGAGAACCACACGTAGTTCATGCCGATCTCGTCCGAGATTTGGGATATAGACAGGTCGGTTTTGGACAAAAGTTCCAACCCTTTTTGAAGTCTTATTTCGCTAATGTAGTTTACCGCCGTAACGCCCGTTTCTTTTTTGAAGAGTTCGCTAAAATACGAACGGTTGAGATAGAACTTTTCAGCAATGTTATTTATGTTCATTTCGTTGTTCATATAGTTTGAGTTGATGTACTCGATGGCGTCCCTTATAACGTTCTTTCTCTTCTCGGGTTTTGTTAAAACTTTGCTTTCGGAAACCGAAGCAAGAATAGCGTAAAAGTAACTAATAGAGCGGAAAACCGAGCGTTTGGTCTGCACTTCAAGACACTTGTGCAGCGCTCTCATACGCCTTTCGGTTTTGGAGTCTTTTAAAAGTACGTGGGGGTGCTTTCTCGTGAGCATAATTTGGTTTTCGACGTGCGCGCACTCAAAGAGAATAGAGAAATAGACTAGCGGGTGTTCGGGGTTTGAAGAGAAGGTAGTTTCACTCTCTGCGTGTATTAAGAAAAAGGAGTTCTTTTGAAGCGCGAATTTTTGTCCGTCAACCACGAGTACACCTTCACCCGCCGTGATGAGAATAAGGGCGTGAGTGATGTTTTTCACGCTCGCGTGCGTATGCGTAAACGTAGGTTCGGTTACGTGATTGCCTGCGGAAAGGACGTGCAAGTTTTCAATTCTTGCGACTGTATGAATACTTTCAGTTTGTGCCATAATTTAACCTCTTTTCGTATTTATGGGAAAAATGCCAACATTTAGACAAATCTACCCGACATAAGTTATTGTAACATAAAATCGTTTGTGTTACAATTGATTAGAACGAAAATTTTCGACAAATTTTTGTATAGGGAGAAATTGTGAGAATGGAAAGTTTAAAAAGCTCTATGAGCATTCCCTTTTATTCTCTGAATGACAAACTCGATACTGACGAGATGACTCGCCAGATTTTGTTCATGAAAGAAAAAGGCATGGGTGGCTTTTTCTTACACGCGCGTGGGGGCCTACGCACGGAATACATGTCTGACGAATGGTTTAACGCTATGGAAGCGGCTATTCTCGTTGCAGAAAGAGAAGGTATGGACGTTTGGTTCTACGACGAAAACGGTTGGCCAAGCGGTTTTGCCAACGGCGAGTGCCTTCTTCCCGAGTTTTACATCTCCTATTTGACCATGCAGAAAAAAGACTCTTTCGACGAGTCTGCTTACGCTGTTTTTGCAGGACAAGATAACGATCTCGTCCGCGTGACGGAAGCAGGTGAGTACACCGAGTTTTACTGCGTTTACAGAAACTACAATCCCTTCTACGTAGATCTTTTGAATCCCGCTTTGACGGATAAATTCATTGAAGTTTGCCACGAGAAATATTACGCTCGTTTTGCAAAATATTTCGGCAACGTAGTTAAGGGATTTTTTACTGACGAGCCCCAGTATTCTACGGCGGGCTATCCTATATCTTCCGTGAGTGAAAAAGAGTTCGAGAAGGCTTACGGATATTCCATGAAAGACAACGTTATTTCGCTCTTTGTTGAAACGCCGAACTGTTACGCTTTTCGCTATGATTACCGCGCTTTGACCAACAGATTGTTCATGGAAAATTACACCAAAAAACTTTACGATTGGTGCACGGCTCACAACTGTATGTTGACCGGTCACACCATAGACGAAACCACGCTTTTCGGTCAAATGCGTTGGAACGGCGGAGCAATGCGTTTTTACGAGTTTGAACATATCCCGGGCATAGATCACTTATCCCGCGATATCGAGTCCGAAGTACCCTTCAAACAGTTGTCTTCCGTAGCCGAGCAACTTGGCAAAAAACACTGTATTACAGAGACTTTTGGCGCAAGCGGACACTACTCCGAGCCGAAGGACTTTAAGTTCATTGCGGACATGCAATACGTTGCCGGTGTAAACCTTGTTTGCCAACACCTTTTCCCGTACTCCGTTAGGGGTATAAGAAAGAGAGATTGGCCACCGTATTTCTCGCATCACACGAGTTGGAATACCGCGTCTGAAACCTTCTACGACAGGTTGACCAAGATAGGTTGGGTATTGTCCAATTATCCTGAAAAAATCGAGACTTTGTTACTTCACCCGATAGAGAGTTGTTTCCTTGATTTTTCCTTGATGGACGGAAGCCCTTGTCACAATAGACAAGCCAACTTTGAAGCAACCGTTCGTGAAGTCGTTCGTCATCAATTACCGCACCACTTCGGCGACGAAGTTATTATGAGAAAATACGGCAAAGTGGAAAACGGTGTGATAAAGATAGGCGATTACGAGTACAAAAACGTGATTATCACGGACCAAATCAATATCTCGAAATCTACTCACGAAATGTTAACCGAATACGTTCGTCAAGGCGGTAAAATATTCGTTGAACGCGACGATTTCCCCTTGTACGTTGACGGCAGACCGTGCGCGGACAAGATTAAGTCAAATATAACTCTCGACGAGATTTTTGCAACCAGTCCCGTTAAGGTTAAAGAAGGTTGTTCGGATATTAGAAGCAGACGCTGTGGAGATTATTTCTACACAGTCAACGCAAATAAAACGGCTCCTACGTATTCGACCTATATTATTGACGGCGCGCGTAGCGTATGCGAGTGGGATCCCGTGACCGACAAAGAAACTGCGGTTGACTATAAGATAGAAGACGGCAAACTCGTATTTAGCGTAGCCCTTGATCCAAGACAATCAGTAGTTTACAAGTTTAATAGCGAAAAAACGCCTGACCTTCGAGTAAAGGCAGGTACGACGATTAATATTCGCGACCGTATCGAGATAAAGGGCGTAGAGAAGAACTATTTACTTATCGACAAATTCTTATATTCCTTTGACGGCGAAGTTTATTTCGGACCGAAAGCAATATACGATATAGCAAACGAACTCATGAGAGAACGTTTCGTTGGAGATTTTTACCTTAAAAAGTATTTCTTATACGACAGTCAAAAAGGCTCCGAACTTTTGATTGAAGAAAACGACAGCGCGGAAGTTTATTTAAACGGCGCAAAAATTGAAAAATCGTATAAAGAAGACGTTTTCGACGTATATAACTTAGACGGCAATCTTATTTGGGGCGACAACGTACTTATCGTTAAGATGCACCATTATCAATCTGATTACGTTTACGAAGTTTTGTACGGCGGAGCGTTGGAAACGTTGAAAAACAATCTCGTGCTTGACACAGAACTCGAAAATATGTTTATTCGCGGAGATTTCGCGGTTAGACGCGGTAGCGAGATAAAATGCGACAGGTTTAACGAGTTTGCGGACGACCTTTGGATATCAACGTCTTATGACTATGACAAAACCAACGTTACAAAAAACAGTTATCCCTTTATAAAGGACAAATTCGTTGCCGAACTTGGTTTGGAGATAAAAGAAACTGATTATTCGATATCGGTTGACCACAGTTTCGACGCGTTGAGAATGATAGTAAACGGCCAAACCTTCGATTTGATAAACGAAGACAAAGCAGATATAAGTTCAGCGCTCAAAGAGGGAGCAAACAAGATAGTATTCGAGTTTTTCCCGACAAGCCAGTTGTTCTATGGACCGCATAGACGCGACGATATATCAAATCCCGTATGTTCGCCTTCATGTTTTGGTTACGAGGCAGTATCGGGAAGAACTATTAAGATGGTGGAACACATTTACACCAAAAAACAAGGTATCAACGGCATTTATCTTATTAAAAACGTAAGGTAAGTTCCTATAATACAATATTATAATAAATAATGGTCTGGCGGACGGACTGAAAAAGTTTCAAGAAAGTCCAAAGGGCTAAATGGGAGGAATAATTACGAGATGAGAAAATTCAGAACAAAAGTCGCAACAGTTCTTACTGTTATGCTATGTTTAGTAGTTGCTCTCTGCGTAACGGGTATCGCATCTGCTGAAGATATGAGTTACGTTATTCAGAGTGGTTCCTACGGTGGTTACGTAGCAAACGACACGCCTATTATTCTCGAAGACGACACAGTAGTCGTAATGAGCTTTAGCATGGATTACGTTTTGGATCTCGGCAGCGGAGACGTTGGTATCGGTGTTGTGGATAGCAACAACGTTAACGACACTCTTGTATCCGCAGATAACGCAGATTATGGTTTCGGCGTTAAATACGGAGAAGAAACTACTATCGTAGGTGCCGGCGAGAACATGTCAAAACCCTTAACTAAGGATTCAATGTTTAAAGCAGGACAACTTTATCGAGTAGTGTTTGATAACTACACGGGTTCGCTTTATGTTGAGCGCGCTCCTGAGAACACCGATTCGTTTGAAGTTGTTCAATACGTTGCGAATACGAAGAAATTTGAAGAAAACACCGAAGTTTACTTTGGTTTATTCTTTGAAGACGAAGTAAGTTTGGTGGTAGCAAACATCGATTACGAAATTTTCGATTCAGAGTCTGCCGCAGAAGCACTTGAACTTTTGGGAACGGAAGGAATCACCATTGGTCAATCTAAAAACCTTATGACCTTTGCATCAGAAGGGGAGGCTTATTATGCAAATACTATGCCGACTACACCTGGAGAGAAAGAACTCGTTATGTCTTTTAATCTTACTGATGTAGAAATTCCCGAAGGAACTAATATCGGTTTTGCAATCGGTACTCAAAAAGAAGAAGGAAGAATGTACGGCAACGGCTACGCATTCGTTTTGAAAAACACTATCGGTGTTACCGTTTTAGAGGATAACAACTCTGAAGGTTACCTTGTAGATAGCGTTTTGAATAAACAATCCGTATTTGCTAAAAACTCCCGTATTAAGGCAGTTTTCGACGTTGACGACGGTGTGTTCACCTTAGTTATGAGCGTATCTGAAGACAGCCCTTATAAAGAAGTTTTCTCAATAAAAGGTTTGACTTTACCGCAAACTGACGTATATTGTGGCTTGCAAGTATTTGGCGAAGCAAATATGACTTTCTACAAGATGGAAATTTATAATCCTAACTTGCCTCAAAACAATGCTATCGAAAGATACGCATTAGTTTCCGGTGGTTACACGTCCACAAACGGTGTAAAAATTACCGAAACTGAAGACGGATACCAAAAAATGCAAGTAGTTGGTACTACTTTCAAAGCAGACGGCGAAGTTGCTAACGAACCTATCGGTTCTATGATTCCTGAAGATAAGAAACATTTCGTTATGAACGAAGGCGAAGTTTTGGCTATCGTTGTTGAAGACGTTCAAGGATTTAACAACCCCTCAAACCTAACTCTTATCGGTATGAACTTCCGTTTTGCAAAGAGCATTGATAACCCCGTAGGTTGGGAGTTCGATAATAACCCGAACTTTACCGCTCAGTTTGAATCAAATCGTTTTAACTACCTCTTTAACCCTGACGGATTAGAAAACTTGAACCAAACCATGGGTGACATTAAAACTCTTTACGACGTAACCGAAAAGGGTAGCACCATCATGGCAGTTTACGATCCTTATCTCCAAATCTTCTATATGTACACCAAAGCAACGGCAGAACCTGACTTTACTTTGATTTTGCAGGTAAACTTGACCGATTTGCGTTGGGACCTTTTGGATTGGAACGCAGAGGAAAAACTTGAAGAATTCAGTTTTGATCCTAATGCTCCCGCAGAGAAAAGAGTTTTATACGGAGCGCTCCGTTTTACCGGTGACCTTGAAATTACTTATAAGTCTGCGTACACCGTTAAACTTCCTGCAAGTTCAGTTGGTTCTAACATTGTTGTAGAAAGTGACGCTTACGAAGCAGTAACCGCTCCTAAGGGTGACGTTTTATATGCAGAAGCAAACGGATATTACGGACTTTTACAAGATCCCGTAACCTTGGCTGATAACGAAGCGTTGGCTATCGAATACGAAGTAGAAGGCGTAAGTTTCGTTAACGGTTCTTACAATATTGGTTTTATCACTACTAAAGATAAAGAAATGTTCAATAAGGGCGAATTGATTGAAAGAGCGGACGCAAAGATTACCGTAGTTGGTGACGGATGCGTGTTTGACGAAGATACGGGATATCACCGTCAACAACCCGACGAAATTTGGTCAATGACGCACTATAAGGGCTCTAACGACTTGACTCCGGGTATTGCAGATACGACTCGTACCGTATTGTTCTCGGCAGGTAACAGTATAAGAGTACTTATATATAATAATGGTATTAATAAAATACAATATAAGATGAACGGTTCATATACTTGGAACGATTTCCACACGGAAACCGACTGTTTGGTATTTGGTGACGAGCCTGTTTATATTGCTCTCCGTCCCCAAGTAACTTACTCTATGGACTTCTCAAAACTTAAATTCTACAAAGTTGCAGATAGCGAATCTTATGATGCAGGTATCACGTCAAACGGTGATTTGACTATGGATAGCACGGCTTCTGATATTCGTTTTGCAGATATTACCGTTGCTTACTCTGATATCAACGGCGGAAATATTTATTTGACGGGCAACGATAGATTGACTGGTATTGCTCCCACTACCGGATCTCTCTACGCAGATTCTTACGTAACCTTGGTTGCTGAAGTTAACGAAGGATATCACTTCAACGGTTGGTACTTGGACGGCGAACTCGTAACTAAAGATTTAGAATACGAAGTTTACGTTGAGTCAAGCGCAACTTATTACGCAAGTTACACCACTTCGTCATATCTCTACGTTGAAAACGGTTACAACGATTATTGGTCTTCACACGAAGCGTATTTCGCAGATAACAGTTA
>JAZSRG010000168.1:0-8347 GCA_045538365.1 Clostridia bacterium | reverse complement strand
CATAAATTTCTCCTAAAATTTTCTTGGAATTATATTGTAACATATTAAAAAATTTTTTTCAATATAAATATTTGACAGTTGACAAAAACTTTTTCCTGTGTTATACTAATAATGTTGCAGGGGTGCTGACGACGGTCGGCTGAGATCATACCCATTGAACCTAACAAGGTAATGCTTGAAGGGGACTATAAACCAAAGGTAATTATTTACCCTGCATAGAGAATAAACTCTGCGCAGGGTTTTTCATTATTTGGAGGTTAAAAATGACAACAGAAGAAATTTTGCAAATTGTATCCCTTGCAATTTGCGCGCTATGTGTGATTGGATTCGTTCTAATTGCAACTTTAGGTAAAAAGAAAACGCGTTCGCACGAACTCGTGTTTGCGGCAGTAAGTATTGCTTTGTCTTTCGTATTGTCCTTTATTAAGGTAAAAGTAGGAGCGGAAGGCGGATCGGTAACTCTTGCAAGTTTCGTGCCCCTTATCATTTACGCATACGTTGCAGGAGCAAGAAAAGGTTTGCTTGCGGGCGCAATTTATGGATTATTGCAAATAGTAGAAGGTGGAGTATGGTTCGTTGACGTCGTTCAACTTTTATGCGACTACATTTTGGCGTTCGCCCTTATCGGACTTGCTCCGTTATTCAAAAACGTTTCAAAGAACAAAGCCGTTGGTGTGTACGTTGGTACTGCGGTTGCAGTTTTTGCAAGATTTTTAATGCACACTATTGCAGGAATGTATTTCTATCCCGAAATGGCGTTTGGCGACGCATTACTCACGAGTGTTGTATATAACGGAACATATATGCTTCCCGAACTTGTAATAACTCTTGCAGTTATGGCGATACTCGTATCAACCAAGAGATTTGAACTTTTGACTGGATATATCCAAAAAGCCATAGGCAAAGAAGAAAAATAACAAAGAGCGGTCGCAAGACCGCTTTTTTGTTTGTGCAATTTGTGCAAAAGAGAGATAAAACTTTGTGCAGTTTGTAGTTGAAAAACTTGTAAAAAAGTTGTAAAATAATAGTGTTGAAAAATAACCAGTTATTGGAGGAAAAATTATGTCTGGATTATCATTAAGACACGTAGAAAAAATCTATCCCGGTAACGTTAAAGCAGTTTATGACTTTAACCTTGAGATAGAAGACAAAGAGTTTATCGTATTGGTTGGACCATCTGGTTGTGGTAAATCTACCACTTTGCGTATGGTTGCAGGACTTGAAGAGATTTCTGCAGGTGAATTGTATATCGACGGCGTTCTCGTTAACGACGTTCTTCCTAAAGACCGTGATATTGCAATGGTTTTCCAAGATTATGCGCTTTATCCCCACATGACCGTATATGAAAACATGGCTTTCGGTTTGAAACTTCGCAAAATGCCGAAACCCGAAATTGAACGTCGTATAAACGAAGCAGCAGAGATTTTAGGTCTTGGCGCGCTTTTAAGTCGTAAACCTAAGGCTTTGTCCGGTGGTCAAAGACAACGTGTTGCGTTAGGTCGTGCTATCGTTCGTAACCCGAAAGTATTCCTTTTGGACGAACCTCTTTCCAACTTGGACGCAAAACTTCGTGGTCAAATGCGTACTGAAATTACCAAACTTCACCACAAACTCGGTACTACCTTTATTTACGTTACCCACGACCAAGTAGAGGCTATGACCATGGGTACGAGAATCGTAGTTATGAAGGACGGTTTTATTCAACAAGTTGACGCACCGCAAAACCTTTACGATTATCCCGCAAACCAATTCGTTGCAGGATTTATCGGAACTCCTCAAATGAACTTCTTTGATGCAACTTTGACGGCATCAAACGGAGATATGTTCGTAGAATTTGGTGGACACTCCATTAAGATTACCAAACCTATGCAAGACAGAATTATTGGCGACTACGTTGGTAAGAAAGTTGTTTTGGGTATCAGACCTGACGATATTCACGACGAACAGATCTTTATCGAGTCTTCTCCCGACACCGTTGTTGAAGGATACGTTGACGTTCTTGAAAAACTCGGTTCAGAAACCCTTCTTTACTTGAACATTGCAGGACGTGAAGGATACACGATTGCCCGTGTAGATCCGCGTACGAGCGTTGTAAGAGATACGACCGTTAAGTTTGCAATTGACGCTAAACACATCCACTTGTTCGACGCAGAAACTCAAATGAGCATTCTCGCTAAAGAAAACAAATAATAAGACAACAAAAAGAAAAGACTGTACTTTTTAGTACAGTCTTTTTTAATATCAAAAACGTTTATTTTTTACAAAGTTTATTCCAAAACTTAAAGGTCATAGGCCATACGCAACAAGCAAAAGCGGTCAATATAAAATATCTAACAATACCTGCAATAGCCACGTCCCCAAATAAGAAGACAAGGGGGTCTTTGAGTAAAGACTTGATTAAGATGATAGGAATAAGACCAACAACTACTTTTAAAATTTGTACCCACCAAACGGCTTTTGTTTCAAATTTAACGTATTTTCTCTCAATTTCAAATCCAACCCAAACACCGAGTACGCAACCAAACATTTTTGCGGCGTTTTCTATAGCGTGCGCAAGGTTTTCTGCGTCCACGTCTGCGGGGAACTTGTTGAGCGCGGTGAAAAGATAGAAAGCAAGGGACAAAACCGCGCAACCTATAAAGAATATACGCATACTCGTATCGTCTTCGAATATCTTATTGAGCAAAGGGAAGAGTCCAAAGACGAGCGCAACTGAAAGTGCTACGGACACTCCTACGTCAAGGGGAGTGTGAACACCGAGATAAAGACGGGAAAAAGGTACGAGCACGCAAAGAATAATACAAACTATTCTTATCCAAAGGGCTTTTTCCACTCTTGCAATACCGCCGTAAAGACCGATAGACATTTGAGTGTGTCCGCTCGGGAAAGAATATCCCGTGGCTTCTTCTCTTGCGCTTTCAACGATTGTAAAGTTTTTGTCTTTTACCCAAGGGCGCTCCACTCTACAGATAATTTTTAAGAATTGATTTACGATAGTTCCGATAAACCCAACGAAGAGAAGATAAAGACCTTTTTTCTTGTCAAAGCACCAAAAGAATAGGATAGCAAAGACGATAAAAAGAATTTCTTCTCCAAAATGCGTTATTAGTGAAAAGAATTCGTCAAAAAACGGAGTACGAATACTTTCAAGCAATTTAAGAAATTCCATAACAAACTCCTATATTTTTTTATAGTATATCATAATTTATGCTTTTCAGTCAAATTTATAAAAAGTATGAGATTTCCTTATTTTAGACCTTTTCTATAAATCGCAGGGGATACGCCGTTGATTTTTTTAAAAGCAAGGTAAAAAGAATTCATATCTTTGTATCCTACTAACTCTGCAATATCAGATATGGTTTTGTCAGTGTTAGCAAGCAAACGTTTTGATTCTTGTATCTTTCTTTTCGTGATATAATCGCGATAACCTATGCCCGTAAGTTTTTTGAATTTTGCGGAGAGATAGTATTGAGAATATCCAAGTTCGTGACCGATTTCATCAAGTGTCGGGGGAGAAATAGGCGAGCGCTCAATTATATCGTGAATCTTTAAAATAATATCGTCCGTAGTCGAAGACTGCGAAATTTTTCGCATAGTCGTGATAATAAGGGCTATAAGATAACTTCTCAAAATTTCCACGTAACCCGGTTGGGACCTTTCTTGTTCGTCGTACATTTTATCAATTAGTTGTTTAATTGATTGGTCATCGTCAAAGAACTCTATATTTGAAGGACTCACGCTTAACGAGTGTTTGTCGAATTTTATAAGATAATGCTCTATAAGAGTGCTAAAACTACGGCAGTTTACGAGCATTTTATCCAAGAATTTCGGTCTAAAAAGCACGTTTACTATTTTAAAAGGAAGGTTTTTATTCGTGATATAAGAGTGTTCGGTGTCGTAGTCCACGATATAATAATTTCCCTTTTTTAAAACCTTTTTTCCCCCGTTTATAAAGTGCGTAATTTCGCCGTCCACAATATAGGCGATTTCAAAAAATTCGTGCGTGTGTGGTGGCGCGTCCGCATCTGTGTAAACTCTTATATTAATTTCATTTTTGTTAAAGTATCTCATATCTTTCCTATCTTAAATTACCCATATAAATATAATAAATTATCCTATTTATTTAATATTATCACAATAGTATAATAAAGTCAATAGAGATTATTATAAGGAGGACGGTATGAAAAAAACAAGCAAAATTTTATTAATTATTACTGTCATTTCTCTTTTGGTTTGCGTCGCGACTGCAACGACTTATGCAGAAACTGCGGTCGTATTAGATAAAGCGTATGTAGGCGAGTACGATAGCGGAGTTCTTTCGGGACTTGCTAATATCGTGTTTGGTCAAGTTGACACAAATGCTGAAAGTTACGGCATTTTAGTGCAGGACAAGGGTGGAAACAGATACGCTTTCCCTGCAAAAAATAAGGGTGTTGACGGAAAGTTTGGCGTGGGAATATACGATATGCCGGACGGAGTGTACTCAATTAGCGTATATTTTGGGGACTTAAACGGAGAATACGCGGAAAGTAATAATTTCACTCACTACGCAAACGCCGGCGAAGATATATCCAAAAACGTTTACACGGCGGATTTTTCGGGCGGAGATATGGGCTTTGGCAATAGACAAAGCGTAGATTTATCAGACGGCTCGACGTTAAATATAGAGTTCGACGTATATAACGCCGTAATGCCACAAGCAAACTATAACGCGTACGTGATTTTAAGAGAAGATACGGATTTTATCTCTTGGAGCGGAAATTACGCAATGGCTTACGCTAACTGGGCGTTGGGATACACTGACGGCACGACGGAAGCAAAATTTACGGCGTCTGGCGTAAACTCTACTACGGGTATGACTTTGGACGAAGATAATTGGGATCCGACTGAGTGGTTTGTTAAAGACCAAAGCGTAAAATTTTCATACACCGCGCCAACTGAAACGAAAAAAGGCGCAATAAGAATTTACACCAAAAACGTGGCATTACCCGACGAATATTACGTGGAGCATTGTAGCATAACGGATTTGACTTTGGATAACGTTACGGACACGTCTAACGTGTATATGTCGGTAAAATCTGATAGAGGGGAGAGAAGTATAACTTTATCAGGTTATCGCGCGTGGGTTGAAAGAGCGAGTGGAGAAGAAGTTTTAACTTCAATGCACGTTAGTGAAGGAACGCCTAATATCTTTGCAAAAGAAGAAAATTACGAGTATTCCGTTCCTGAAACTTGGGTGGACGGCGCTGAATATAATATTCGCGCAAAAACTGATGCAGGAGTGGACGAACACGGTGATTTTGAAATGTGGTTTGGTAACGCTCAAGGCGTAAATCTCTTGGCTGGCGAGTCCTTGACTTGGGAATTTACCGTAGATTCCGCTGAAAGCGGTCAATGGTATAACGCTTATGGCGGAGTTACGGTGTACTCCGGCGCATTTGCTACAAGTTTGCCTTGGAGTTACGGAAAGGCTGTTGGTTTTGTAGGAAACTTTGCTTACGACGTATCAAACTATGCAGGCCGTCACGCGGACCTTTGTGGAGATACGAATTATTATAATAGTTGCAGTATAACGAGCGGATACGATACTTACGATCCTTACACCGACGTTTATAACGTGTCTTCCGCTCAAAATATTAAGATAGTTTATACCGCGCCGAGCGGAAGCGTAAGCGGTGTGCTTGAATATTTTAGAAAACTTGAAAGTGATAGTAGTTGGACTAAAGTCGTAGAAGTTAAGGGTATAACGTTTACGGATAACGTACATATCGCTATGTGGTTTATGTCCAGTATGAACGCAGGTGGCTCATACGACTACTCGGTTAGCGGTTTTAAATATTACACGAGCAACAATCAAGACCTTGTGCCAATAATCGGTACGGGCGGTATATGTGAAATCACGTCGGTTAAACCGTGTACCGCGACCTTTAAAGCGGACGGAGAAATCGTGGATACCGTTTCTTATATGAGTAGCGACAGCGTATTACCTTATATTCCCCAAGTTCCCGAAAAGGCAGGATACAGGGGAGTATGGGAAAAGTACTCTTTAGGCTCGGATATTATAATCAACGCAGTTTACACGGAGTGTAACGACGGGGTTATAGTTAATACGCCTATTGCAGGCGACACGGTAAATCTTGCAAATTATCACGTAAATAATTTCGTTAAAAATTACGAAAGATATTTAGCCGATTATTATCGTGTAATGCTTGATGATATGCAAGACATGGACGGACTTTTCGTTCACTTTAACCCCGTGGACGGAGCGGAGAGATATATCGTTAAAATTGCAGATAATCAAGCAATGAGTGATGCGGATAGTTATGAATTTGACACCAACGCAATAGTAATAGACGACTTATTCGTGGGTGAACAATATTATTTGCAAGTAGTTGCAGTAATTGGTCAACTCAATATCTCATCCCCCGTGATACCTTTCAAAACGGCGCAAACGCCAAGAACGATTACTTTAGAAAACGTGCCGAATTCTCGTGATATGGGCGGTTGGAAAACTGTTGACGGCAATAGAATTAAGCAAGGAATAGTATATAGAACGGCTTTACTTGATAATATAACGCCTGCAGGCATAGAAAAAGCAAAAGAAGTTTACGGTATAAAAACCGACCTTGACTTAAGTACGGCTACCGAAGGGGAAGTGCAAGGCGGATCGCCTTTAGGTGCGGATATAAATTATATAAATATTTCGGGCTGTTATTACGTAGCAGGCTCTATGGGTATCAATATCTCCCCCGAATCTATGGCAAACGAACTTCGAGTATTTACGGATATAGACAATTATCCGCTCGTATTCCATTGTTCGTACGGACGAGATAGAACGGGAACTCTCGCTATGCTCTTACAAGGACTTTGCGGAGTAGATAAAGAAGACTTGTACCGTGACTACGAACTCAGTTGGCTTCACACTTGGTCGGGTGGCGCATCACAACCCGCAATACAAGTAATACGCAACTTTGACGCGACCTTTACCTATCTTGAAACCTTATTGCCGGGTGGAACGGTTGCTCAACAAATCGAAGCATATATGCTTATGATAGGTTTAACGCCTGACGAAATTGCATCAATTCGCGCTAATCTTTTGGAAAACGAATATACGGGCGAAACGCTTAACGTTGCTACATTTAAAGCAGACGGAGTAGTGGCTTATAGGGGATACTTGGTCGGCGCAACGAGTATAGAAAATCTTCCCGAAGTGCCTAAAAAAGACGGTTTTTCAGGCGCGTGGGAGAGTTACACTTTAACTGACGGCGGTACTGTGATTAACGCGGTTTACACTCAAGCGCAAAAACACGTCGTAAAGTTTGACGACTTTGAAAACTTCACTTGCGACCACGTTGAAGGTGTGTCAGTTACAAGTTACGGCGGAAACCGCGCGGTTTACGGAGCAACGGATAGCGCAACCGCAGGAGTGGAAGGCTATGACGGAAAGGTGCTTAAAGTTACCGCGGAAGACACGGCAAAAATGGGCTCGGGCGTAACATTTGATTTTACGAGTAAACAAATACTTACAAGTTCTATTGAAAGTATTAAGTTTAGAGTGTGGATAGATGATGAAAACGGAACGGACGCTTATCCTAAATTACGTATATCCAACGCAGGCTCAAATACAAGTCATATGTTAAGTTACACTGTGGGTATAGCGAACTGTAATAAGTGGCTTGAAATTACTTGGAATTTAAACGCTATAGAATCAGGTTCAACGGAAACTATTACGGACGCTAACGGATATCTTTCCAAGTTTTACGTATATGATAGAATAACCGAAGCAACTATGTTTATAGACTACGTAGAGATTACTTACGAAGCATAAAATAATAGCAAAAGGCTCTCATTGAGAGCCTTTTTATTTTGTGAAAAAAGGGTAGTCTTGCGACACATTTTGTGCTTTAAAAGCGATTATTTATTGTTTTCTTCAACTGCAACGGTCATATCCATGCCCCTTGCATGTTACCAAAATAAAAAGGGTAGTCTTGCGACCACCCTTTCTGTGCTTATCACACTAATTATTTATTATTTTCTTCAACAGCAACTGCTACTGCAACGGTCATACCAACCATGGGGTTGTTACCAGCACCGATGAGTCCCATCATTTCTACGTGAGCGGGAACGGAACTTGAACCTGCAAATTGCGCGTCACCGTGCATACGTCCCATGGTGTCGGTCATACCGTAGGAAGCAGGACCTGCAGCCATGTTGTCGGGGTGAAGGGTACGACCAGTACCGCCACCAGATGCTACAGAGAAGTATTTTTTGCCGTTTTCAATAGCCCATTTTTTGTAGGTGCCCGCAACGGGGTGTTGGAAACGGGTGGGGTTGGTGGAGTTACCTG
>JAZSRG010000129.1:0-11653 GCA_045538365.1 Clostridia bacterium | reverse complement strand
TGCGCCTTCAGTCGGATATATTCCCGCGCGACACTCGTTTAAAAGGGCAGTATCTTCGCTATTACTTACGTTACCCATCCAAACGCACACGGTATGCGCGCTTGTGTATGACACGTTCCAGATATCGTTATTAAAATTATTATTAAAAGCGTGTGAAACAGTACCTGTTTTTGCAGCAATTTTATATAAATTGTTGTTTAGTCTTGTCGAAGTGCCCGTTTTTACGCACTCATACAACATATCAGTCATCAAATAAGTTGTTTCACTTGTTTCTATTTTCTTTGGTTCATTTTGTGTGTTTTTATAAACTTTTTGACCGTTTTGTTTGGTAATGTATTCTACAAAACCAATTTTTTTATAATACCCACCGTTTGCAAGAGTCATATACGAACTCGTAATATCAAGGACTGTTGCCCCATTAGTCATACCACCTAAAGCGATAGATAATGAGTAATCCTTTTCACTAAACTTATAGCCGTATTTTTCAGCGTAATTTATTGCGCTTAAAATTCCAACGTTGTTTAAATTCTCAACGGCTATCGAGTTAATCGAATTTGCAATTCCATAACGCATATTCGTCCAACCAACGTATTTGTTGCCGTAATTTTTAGGAGAATATCCGTCGTAATCTCGTTTTTTATCTTCAATCGGCGTCGCTGGAGTTATTTCTCCCGTCGATAAAAGGGGAAGATAGGACACAAACGGCTTAATTGTTGAACCAGGTTGTCTTAAAAAATTTGAAATATTTGTATTATAACTACCGTAATAGGCGTTTGCTAAAGCCTTTTTGTTGTCACAAACCAAAGCAATACTATCCGCAAAGTTCCCATTTTTAGTTTTTGCAAGATTCGATTCATCTAAAAAATACCTTTCAATATTCTTCTGTAATTCTTTATCGTATTGCGTGTAAATTCTATATCCGCCGTATGCGAGTTCTTTTTCCGTTATCCCTAAAATTTGCGTTGCTTCAATGATAACCTCGTTTATAAAACTATCTCCATAATCAGCATTATTTGATAATGTGAGTTGTTCATTTTTGGCTTCATTTAACTCAAAATTCGTAATATATCCGTCTTTTTCCATTTCGGACAAAATAAAATTTCTTCTCTCAATACTTTTTTGCAAGTTTCTCAAAGGTGAATAATTTGCAGGACTTTTTACAACTCCTGCAAGAGTAGCGCATTCAGATAAGGTTAACTCTGTATAAGATTTTCCAAAAAATCTTTTTGACGCATTATTTATGCCGTATATACTATTACCAAAGTATAAAACGTTAAAATACGCGGTCAAAATCTCTTCTTTTGAGTAGATTTTCTCAAGTTCTAACGCCAATTTTATCTCTTGCGCTTTACGTGTTAGCGTTTTATCAGTTGTTAGTTGAGTGTTTTTTATCAACTGTTGAGTTATTGTTGACGCGCCTTCTTTTGTAAGAGAAAAAGCAGCAAGATTTTTTAAGCCGGCTTTTATAATTCTTCCAAAATCGACACCGCTATGCTCGAAAAATTTTTTATCTTCCGTGCACACGAAAGCATTAATTAAATGTTTTGGTAATTCTTCATATTTTACGGAATTATCATACTTACTGTAATCAATTTCATTGCCGTTTTTGTCAAACAACAATAGAGTAGTGTCTTGCTTTTCAAGTTTAGTTAAATCTAATTTTGCCGAACTTGCAACCACAAACAAATACGCGCCAAATATAATGACGGCTAAAATTATGGTAATAACAGTTGCTTTTAATATTAGTCTTATAGTCCTTTTCACTTTAAATTTCCTAAAATAATATTTTATTATAATATATTTAATAATATTAGTTTAATTTGTTGAAAAAAAACAAAAAAAACTGTATAATTATAATCGAGGTTATTATGTTCAAATATTATAAAATAATTACATTTGGTTGTCAGATGAACGTGCACGAATCAGAAAAACTTGCAGGAGTTCTTGAAGAGAAAGGCTATGTTAAAACTGACAATGAAGAAATAGCAGACGTTATAGTGTTTAATACGTGTTGCATACGAGAAAACGCCGAAAATACCGCGAGAGGAAACATCGGCGCGCTTAAACCATTGAAAAAAATCAAGAAAGACCTAATTATCGCCGTCGGCGGTTGTATGACACAACAAAACGGCGCAGGGGAAGACCTTTTAAACAAATTTCCTTATATCAATTTCGTTTTCGGCACACACAATTTACCCGAGTTTGAAAAAATGTTGACTTTCGCCGAAAACAATGTTCGCAAAAAAGGTATGCTTTATTTTACCGAGCAACCCGTTATAAACGAAGCCGTACCAATGGCTCGAGACAGCAAGGTTAGCGCTTGGGTAAATATTATTTACGGTTGCAATAATTTTTGCTCGTATTGCATAGTACCATACGTTCGCGGACGTGAAAGAAGTAGAAATATCCCCGAGATTTTAAGCGAAATAAAAGAACTCATATCAAAAGGTTATAAAGAAATCACTTTACTTGGACAAAACGTCAATTCTTACGGCAACGACTTAAATGACGGCACTAACTTCGCTAAACTTTTGCGTGAAATTTCTGCGTTAGACGGAGATTTCCGCGTTAGATTTATGACCTCGCACCCAAAAGATATGTCTTTTGACGTAATAGACGCTATTTGCGAATCTGACAAAATTTGTCACAATATTCATTTGCCTATACAATCGGGAAGCAACGCTATACTTTCTAAAATGAATAGAAAATATACGGCTGAACGATATATGGAAATAGTTGATTACATAAAAGAAAAATTACCAGATTGTGGAATAACAACTGATATTATGGTAGGTTTTCCGGGCGAAACGGAAGAAGATTTTAGACAAACTATTGAAATTGTAAAAAAAGTTAGATACGCAGGCGCATTTACTTTCGTTTATTCTCCAAGAAAGGGTACGCCCGCAGCAAAAATGGAACAAGTTGATAGCGAAGTTTCCAAAAAACGTATAGTTGAACTCGTTGATTTACAAAACTCTATCGTAAAAGAAGAAAGTTTACTTTTCGTTGGAAAAACCTATAAAGTTTTGTGCGAAGACTTAAACGCAAGAATCCCGGGCTACTGTTGCGGTAGGACGGATAACGGTAGATTAGTCAACTTCGTTTGTCCTCCGGAGCGTGTCGGCACGTTCTGCAACGTTAAAATCCAAAGCGCAAAGTCGTCCGCGCTAATAGGAGTATTAGAAGAATGATACAGGATAAAAAAGAAAAATTATCACCAATGATGCAACATTATCTCACGGTTAAAGAAGACTACAAAGACTGTGTTCTTATGTATAGACTGGGAGATTTTTACGAAATGTTTTTTGAAGACGCAGTAAGAGTTTCTAAATTTCTTGACCTAACTCTTACCGGTCGCGATTGCGGATTAGAAGAGCGCGCACCTATGTGCGGTATTCCGTATCACGCATTAGATAATTACGTACCAAAACTTATCGAAGGTGGTTTCAAAGTTGCTATTTGCGAACAAATGAATACCCCTGAAGAAGCAAAAGGCATGGTAACGAGAGAAGTTACTCGAGTAATCACGCCTGGAACTTTAATAGAAGAAAGCATACTTGAAGAAGACAAAAACAATTATCTTGCATCAGTTTGCTTTGAAAACGATATCTACGGCATATCTTGGTGCGACGTTTCGACAGGCGAACTTAATTTAGCAGAAATCGAAGGGGATAACGCATTTAATCAAATGCTTGACTTTTTGTCCACAGTTTCGCCTGCGGAAATTATAAGCGACGACCAAACCGCAGAAAAAGCGCTTGTTTCATTACACGTTAAAAACGGTACTTTACCTAAATTCCAAAAATATTTTAAATGGGCGTACGAATTTGATTTCGCTACTAAAACTATGTGCAAACAACTCGGTGTTTTAACTTTGTCTGGTTACGAGTGCCAAGATAAAGTATCCGCCGTTTCGTCTTGTGGCGCGCTTTTACAATATTTATACGATACGCAAAAACGTTCTTTATCCCACATAAATTCTTTAAATTTCGTAACGTTTTCGTCGTTTATGATTTTGGACAGTAACGCAAAAAGAACGCTTGAACTGACTGAAACCATGCGAGATAGAAGGAAAAAAGGTTCGCTTTTATACGTACTTGAACAAACAAAAACGGCTATGGGCGCAAGAAACATTAGACAATGGATTGACCAACCGTTACATAACGCCAAACTTATAAACGATAGACTTGATGCGGTTGAAGAGTTAATGAGAGCCGATTTGATGCGCGAGCAACTTATCGAACTTTTAAATCCCATGAAGGATATTGAAAGACTTGCCGGAAAAATAGCGTACAACACGATAACTCCAAAAGACTGTCTTTCTATTCGTGACACGTTGGCCCTTTTGCCAAACGTAAAAAAAGCCGTAACTCCCGCAAAATCTTCTTTAATCAAGACGATAAATGCAAATATTGATTCTCTTGAAAAAGTGCACGAACTTTTAGAAAAAGCCATCGACGACGAAGCGCCCGCCCTCGTAAAAGACGGTGGATACATTAAATCAGGTTTTTCAACCGAACTTGATAATTATAGAAATGCCAAAAAACACGGGGCATCTTTAATTGCTGAAATCGAAACGCGTGAGCGTGAAGCAACGGGAATAAAAACTTTAAAAACGGGATACAACAGAGTGTTCGGTTATTATATCGAAGTATCAAAATCTTTTACCGCTTCCGTTCCGTATAGATATGAAAGAAAACAAACTTTAACCACAGGAGAAAGATACATTATCCCTGAGTTAAAAGAAATCGAGGAAATGATTTTTGGCGCGGAAGACAAGGCTCTTAAACTCGAAGCGCAACTATTTTCGGAAATCAAAACGGTATTGACCTCCGTTATTCCAAACCTAAAACGTACGGCAAGCGCTATTGCAAAACTTGACACTTTGTTATCTTTTGCTATAGTTGCATCAAAAAATAATTACGTAAAACCTAAAATTAACGATAAAATCAAAAAAATCGAAATAATTGAAGGCAGACACCCCGTAGTTGAAAACGCTCTTAAAAGGGGAGAATTCGTGCCGAACGATACCTTGCTTAGCACGGACGATAATCGCACTATGATAATTACCGGACCAAATATGTCAGGTAAAAGTACGTATATGCGCCAAGTTGCGCTCATTACGCTTATGGCGCACGTGGGCTCGTTTGTTCCCGCAAGAAGCGCGGAAATTGCGTTGACGGATAGAATTTTTACTCGTATAGGCGCAAGCGACGACTTATCAGTTGGACAAAGTACCTTTATGGTTGAAATGGTTGAAGTTGCGGCAATTGCAAACAACGCAACTAAAGACAGTTTGTTAGTTTTAGACGAAATTGGTAGAGGAACTTCCACCTATGACGGACTAAGTATTGCTTGGGCGTTAGTGGAGTATATCTCAAATATTTTAAAGGCTAAAACTCTTTTCGCAACTCACTACCACGAACTCACAGAATTAGAAGGAGTACTCGAAAATGTGCGTAATTATAGAATACTTGTTAAAGAATTTGACGATAAAGTGGTATTTTTACACAAAATTGCTCGCGGTGGCGCTAATAGAAGTTTTGGTATTGAAGTTGCATCTTTAGCGGGTGTTCCGCACGATATCGTAAAACGCGCTAAGTCAATTCTCAAAAAACTCGAAGAAAACGACGTTTCAAAAGACATGAATTCTATCATGTTTGACGGACTCGGTAAAATCAACAAAAAACAGTTATCTTTCTTTGAAGATTCGTCAATTGACGACTATAAGCGAATTATTAACGAAATCAAAGACTTAAACCTTGAAACGTGTACGCCTATGGATACTTTTGTTATCCTAAAGGATATAAAAGATAAAGTGGAGAAACTCTAATATGCCAAAGATTAATATTCTTGACAGTTCCGTATATAACCGAATATCCGCAGGCGAAGTAGTTCAACAACCCGCGTCAATCGTTAAAGAACTATTGGAAAATAGTATAGACGCAGGGGCTGACAATATTACTATCGAGATATTAGACGGTGGTATTAAAGAAATTTGCGTTATTGATAACGGAATTGGTATATCAAAATCTGATATCAAAAACGCATTTTTACCGCACGCAACAAGTAAAGTTAAAGACGTATCCGACCTTGACTCAATTTCGACACTCGGTTTTAGAGGGGAGGCGCTTGCAAGTATTGCTTCAGTTTCTCTCGTTGAAGTTATCTCTAAAACTGAAGATGACGAGTTAGGTGTAAAACTAACTATTCAAGGCGGAGAATACGGGGATATGGAAGAGTGTGCAAGAAACACGGGTACAACCATGCGTGTTCAAAATATATTTTATAATACTCCTGCGCGCGCAAAATTCCTTAAAAAAACCTATCTTGAAGAAGCCGACGTTACAACTGTAGTTCAAAAAACTATTTTCTCCAATCCAAACGTTGCTTTTACTTACGTTATAGACGATAAAATCGTATATAAAACCGATGGAGAAGGCTTAAACTCCGCTATAAAATCAGTTTATGGCTATGCCGTTCATCAAGATTTATTACCCGTAGAATTTGAGAAAAATAACGTTAAAATCAACGGATATATATGCGCGCCAAGCACGACTAAACCTAATAGAAACTATCAAACTATCATTATAAACGGTAGATTTGTTTCAGATTTTTCTATATCGAGCGTAGTTGCAAACGCGTTTGGGGAAAGACTTATGAAGCGAAAATTTCCAATTTTCGTACTTGACATAGTTATTCCGTTCGACGACGTTGACGTCAACGTTCATCCTACAAAAACCGAGGTTCGATTAAAAACTCCGTCCGCTATTTACGGATTTATTTATAACGCAATAAAAAATGCCTTACTTGACTACGATAATAGATTTTCTTTACTCTCATCACAAGTTCAAGAGCCCGAAAAAGATACTGTTACTATTCAAAACGTTACAGACAACCCCTTGCGTGATAAAAAAGAATTTTTTAGTCCAGAGTTTAAAGAAAGCGAATTTGTTTTTCAAGACGAAAAACACGAAAATACACAAGAAAAAAACGTAAACGATTTTATAATAGATAAATTGTTAAGTAATTCTTCAAACAAAACGTCACACTTTAATGAATCAAATAATGATAGTTTATTACTTAATTTATTGCAAAAAAGCGCAAAAGAAGAAGAGAAAACCCAAACAGTAACGCAAACTTCGTTTAAAAATAATTACGACTACGTATTAATAGGTCAACTTTTTGATTGCTATATATTATTACAGTCGAGGGACAACTTTCTAATGATTGACCAACATGCAGCGCACGAAAAGTTATTATACGACGAGTTAATTGCTCAATCAAATAAAAAAGAGATTGTAACTCAGCCCATGCTTTTACCTTACACCGCAACGTACAATGCAAAAGACTTTGCGAGAATTATGGATATAGCGGACTCGCTAAATGAACTTGGTATTGAAATAGAAGAATTCGGTAAATATACGATAAAAATTTCATCCTTGCCTTTAGCCTTGGTAGGAATGAAACTTAACGATTTTCTTAACGGATTTTTAAGTGATTTTGATAATCGTTCCGATTTTTCTTTTTCTGATTTATTAAAAGAAAAACTCGCTGCACGAGCATGTAGATCAGCAATAAAAGCAGGAGATAAACTACAAAAAGAGCAAATTGATAGCATAATCAAGCAAATTCTTGACTCAAATACCACTTTGCAATGTCCACACGGTAGACCTATTGCAATTAAATATACAAAAACCGAAATAGAAAAACTTTTTAAGAGAATCGTATAATGAAAGAAATGATTATAATTTGCGGAGCAACGGCAACGGGTAAAAGCGATTTAGCAATTTACGCCGCGCAAAAGCTTAACGGGGAGATTATCTCTGCCGACTCAATGCAAATTTACAAAAATATGAATATTGGCACGGCTAAGGTAACGGAAAGCGAAATGCAGGGCATACCGCATCACATGATTGACGTCGTTGATCCCGACCAAAGTTATAGTGTTGCAGAATTCCAAGAAAACGCGTCAAAAATTATAGACGACATACAAAAAAGAGATAAAACGCCTATAGTTGTTGGCGGAACGGGATTATATATCAATTCCTTGATTTACGGATATACCTTTAAGCAAACTAACGCAGACACAAAACTTCGAGAGGAACTAAAAGAATTTGCGCAAAACAACGGCAATCAAGCCTTACACGACTTACTTCGTGAAAAATCTCCAAGCCTCGCAGAAAAACTTCATCCAAATGACGTTAAAAGGGTAATACGAGCAATCGAAACAACTCAATTACCACAAGAAGAAAAGGTTGAAAATCAAATTATAAGACCGTATAAAGCGTTTGCGTTCGATATGGATAGAAACGTATTGTACGACAAAATCAATAGGCGAGTTGATAAAATGTTTGAATTAGGGCTTATCCACGAAGTTGAAGACCTTGTTAATAATCAAAAAATCTCTTTTGAGTGCCAAAGTATGAAAGCAATAGGATATAAAGAGTTTTACGATTATTTTTATAATAATGAACCTATTGAAACCGTTAAAGAATTAATAAAGAAAAATTCAAGAAATTACGCAAAAAGACAATTTACTTGGTTTAGAAAAATGCCAAAACTAAATTGGTTTAAAGATTTAGATAGCGCAAAACGCGCAATAGAGGAACTAATATGACGACTGAAAACGTACAAAACTTAATCAAAGAAGCAGAACTAAAATGCAATAAAATTTTTAATGAAATAGACGATATCGCTTATAAAAATCAATACAAAGTATTAAACGCATTTAGAAACAATAACATAGGACCGCGCCACTTCGCGCAAACGACTGGTTACGGTTACGACGACGTTGGACGTGACACTTTAAACCGTCTTTTTGCTGAAATCGTTGGGGCAGAATACGCTATTTGTTCGCCACTCATTATGTCGGGAACGCATGCGTTAACCCTTGCTTTATTTGGACTTTTACGCCCAAATGACACTTTACTATCAATAACGGGCGAGCCTTACGACACTTTACACGATGTAATTAACGGTGAAAATATCGGCTCTCTTAAAGATTTTGGCATAAAATATCAAGAATTTGATTACAGAAAGATAGACGAAGAAGAAATTATTCAAAAATTAAAAGAAATTTCCCCAAAAGTCGTTTTCTTCCAACGCTCTCGCGGATATACCGATAACAAAGCGCTATCAGTTAACGAACTATCTTCAATCTATACTTTGGTAAAAAAAGTTTTACCAAATGCTATTTTAGTTACCGATAACTGCTATGGAGAGTTTACCGATTTAATAGAGCCCACCCAAGTTGGCGCGGATATTATAGTTGGCTCACTTATTAAAAACCCGGGTGGCAGCATTGCTCCAACGGGCGGTTACGTTGCGGGTAAAGAAATATATATCAATCAAATCGCAGGTAGATTTTCGTCACCTTCAGTTGGAACGGAAGTTGGCTCGTACGCAGGCTCGTATTTACCGTTTTATCAAGGTTTATTCTTAGCCCCAAAAGTTACCGCAAACGCTATGAAAGGGGCAGTTCTTTTTAGTTGCGTATTTAATATGCTTGGTTACAAAACTATTCCTGATTACACCGAAAAACCAAACGACGTAATTTGCTCAATCAACTTTAATACCGCAGAAGAATTAATTGATTTTTGTCAAGGCATACAATATGCGTCCCCGGTTGACAGTAACGTAACGCCGTTTCCTTGGGATATGCCCGGTTACACTCACCAAGTAATTATGGCTGCAGGAACGTTCGTACAAGGCGCATCCATTGAATTATCCGCAGATGCTCCCATAAAAGAGCCTTATATTGCTTACGTTCAAGGGGGAGTGACTTACGAACACGTTAAAATTGCTTTAAGCGAAATTCTAACAAAAATAAATAAATAATCTATATAATTAGTAAAAAAGACGGTTTATACCGTCTTTTTTGTTTTTGATAAAAATAAAAAATCCCAAGAATAAATCTTGGGATTTTGGTGCGACCACCGGGACTTGAACCCGGACGGGGTAACCATACGCCCCTCAAACGTACGCGTCTGCCAGTTCCGCCATGGTCGCATGTATAACTAATTTGGTGCGGGTAGCAGGACTTGAACCTGTACGTTATTTCTAACACAAGAACCTGAATCTTGCGCGTCTGCCATTCCGCCATACCCGCGCAAACCCAACACTAAGGCTTAATTACCGCTACATTATAGTAAAAAATACTAAATATGTCAAATGAAATTAAGCATTTTTTTAGTATTTTTTAATTAATTTTTATAAAACAAATTTTATACAAGATAATGAGTATATAAAATATTATTTTTAAGATATTAGTTGCAAAATAGCCTTAAAAATGATATTATAATATAAAAAATTGGAGATAAAATAAATGATATTAGTTTACGGCGAGTTATTAGCCGATATGGTTGGAACGAACGAAGGAGATTCATTAAAGTTCAACGCTTTTCCAGGCGGTGGACCGTTTAATCTTGCAGTTAATGCAAAACAAGCGGGCGCAAAAGTTGGTTTTACGTGCAGGGTTGGTAACGATCCCGTAGGTAGATTTTTGTTAAGCCAAGTGAAAAAAGCAAATTTTGATTATCTTGACGTTCAAATTGATGACGTAAGAAATACGACACTCGCATTTGTAACTTTAACTAACGGGGAAAGAGATTTTGCGTTCCACAGACACGACACTGCAGATTATTTTATCGAAGTTAAAGATATTGATACCAAAAAATTCAACGATATCAACTTAATTCATTTGTGCTCCTTATTATTATCAGAAGAAAACGGACCGCAAGTTGCAAATGAAATTATTAAATTAGCGCGTAAAAACGGCATAAAAATCAGTTTTGACGTAAATTTAAGAATGGATTTATTTGATACTGTAAACGATGCAAAACGCGCGTATAAACCGTACTTTAATGAAGTTGATATCATAAAATTTTCAGATGATGAGATAAAAATCTTTGCGGAAATCGACGATTTGGACAAAGCGATTGATAAAATGTACAAAAAAGATACCTTAATGGTTGTTTCATTAGGCGCTAAAGGCAGTATGTGCAAATATAACGAGATAACCGTATTTGAACCAACGCAAAAACTTACGCCAGTTGACACAACGGGAGCAGGAGATTCTTTCTTTGGAACGTTCCTTGCAAATATTGAAAACAAAGACTGGTCGGAAGAAAATATTAGATTTGCGCTTAAAAAGGGTAATGAAGCAGGAGCAAAAACAACACAATTTTACGGTGGCGTGAAACTATAAATTTAATATAAATAATGCGTTTTATTAGGGAAAGTATTCTAAAAATCAAGTTTTTTTAGAATACTTTTGCTTTTTACCTAAAAAATACTTAAATTAACCGTATCTGGTTAAAATAAACGCATAAACTACGGATAATTTATGTGATTTTTTAAAAAACTCGCTTTAAATTCATTTTTTTGATAGCAAATTCGGGAATTTAACGCAGAATATTAAGAAAAAAATTTATTTTTTAATTTTTAAAGGGTAGTTTTTATTAATATTTTGTGATTATATTTGGTAATTAGGTCGCTTAATAACTTATATTGTTTATACTCGTTGCGATAAATATTATTTTGCGCAATTTTTAAATCTTTTCAATCAAAATTTTAACTCAATTTAGGCTACGTATCATCAATCAAACGAATATTTACCTATAATCACGGATTCGTTTTGCAAAAAATATTT
>JAZSRG010000154.1:0-4407 GCA_045538365.1 Clostridia bacterium | reverse complement strand
TTCTCAATCCGCTAATGGAAACAATCTCAGACAAATTTGCCGCTGCTGCAAGGTTACCTATTTCTACTGTTTTTTCAAGGTCAAAGCCTTTGTATATGCTATACAATACGCCCGCGCAGAACGCATCTCCTGCTCCAACGCTTCCCTTTATGTATCCTTTAGGCAATTCCAAACTTGGAACTACTACGAATTTTCCAGTCTTATCCATAGCAAATCCACCTTCTGGACAATGAATAACCGCAATATCTTTAACGCCGAGTTCAAAGAATTTTTGTAAAATTTTCTTAATATTTTCTACGATAATTTTACCGTCTTTATCTCTCGGATTAACACCTACCGCTCTACCGCCTTCTATTTCGTTAATTATTGAATAGTTGCAGTATTTTAGCGCAGGGGGTACGAGTTTACTAAATCTCTCTCCTTCCTCACTAACTACGTCGATAGAAGTTTTAATGCCTTTCTCTTGAACTTTTGCAAGTAACTTTGCCATAACCGTGCCGTAATCCGCGTCGAGTTCGTCAAATTTATCCAACAAAAGAATATATCCTGCGTGGAAAATATCACAGTTCAAAGAGTTAATATCTATATCGTCAATACCAAAATCAGCGCACGCGCCGGGACACTGAAAAAACGTTCTCTCCCCAGTTGAAGATACGTTCATAACGTCCGTAAAACTCGTAGAAAGATTATCAGAATACACTATTCCGTCCGTGTTAACGCCGCTTTTACTTAGGGTTTTCACAAGAAAAGCGCCCTCTCCATCGCGACCGATTTTTCCGTAAGCCTTTAAAGGTACGGTATTATCTATTTTAGCAATATCAACTATCGTATTTGGAACACAACCGCCAACGTTATCCAACACGCTTGAAATCTTAACGAGCATTCCTTTTTCGGGATAAGTGTCAATGCTTTTATTTTTATCAACTATTAAACTTCCTGCAATTGCTATACCTTTATTCATATCGTCCTCCATACGATAAAGCATACAATATTTTGCACGTTTTGTCAATCTACTTTAAGTTATTTACATAATTTAAATTTCGTGTTAAAATAATTATGAGGTGCAAAATGGAATACTATCTTAAAACCTTTCAAATAGATATAGAAGTTACGAAAATTGCAAATATTCACTATTTTGAATTTTCCGATAATTTCCACACCAAAGTTGGTTCTCACCCGTTCAACGAACTTATATACGTTGACAACGGGACTATTGACGTGTCGTCTGTCGGCTACACTGGAAAAATTAACGAAGGACAACTAATTTTACACGAAGCAAACGAAGTTCACTCACTCAACTGTCCCCCCAATACCCCGCCAAACGTAATAATTATAGGTTTTGAGTGCAACTCTCCCGCCCTTCATTTACTTACCCAAAAACCCATAAATCTTTCTCTTGCCCTTCAAAAACATCTTGCGGAAATCATAAAGGAAGGAAGAAACGTATTTATGCCACCCTACGACATGCCCTACGTTAGGGACATGAAAAAACGCAAAACTTTTCCGTTAGGCGCGGACCAAATGATAAAGATTTTGTTAGAGAGTTTTCTAATCAAACTATATAGACAAACGGTGGTTGCAGAAAACGAGCCAAACGATATACAAGATATCCCAACCTTCGTAAATGAGATAAAACGCTATATTGATGAAAATTGCACGGAAAAAATCACTTTATCAGAACTCTGCTTGCTTTTCGGCACAAACAAAACTACTCTTTGCAATAACTTTAAAACGCATATAGGTATGACTGTTATAAATTACGTTAACACACAAAAAATACGATATGCAAAACGAAAAATACGAGAAGGAAAAAGTTTAACGGAAATTGCAAACGAACTAAACTTATCTTCTATTCACTATTTTACAAGGCTTTTTGAAAAACACGAAAGGCTTTCTCCTTCCGAATACGCGCGTAGCGTAAAATCAAAATTTAGCAATTAAAAAAGGATGCTTACGCATCCTTTTTATAAATTATTAGACATTTCAATCGCTTTATCTATCATCTCAACAACGTCGTTTTCGTTCATCATTGCGCTACCGTACGCGCCTTCGTAAATTAGCGTGCCGTAAAGTTCGGGAACGGGTACGTACATCCAGTCCGAGTTAGCAACCGTCAAGAACATATTTTTGTCACCCTTTACGCTTTCTCTAATCTTGTCGGCAAATTGAGCAAAAATCTCACCTTGTAAACCAAATATATTAACGTTACCGATTTTAGCAACTTGAACAACAACGGGAAAATCTTTCGGGGAATTCTCCACCATCTCAATTTTTCTTCTCGCCATCATAAAATCAAATAATTCCTTTGGCGAATCAGCGGCAATTTTAATACCTTCAGGAACTTTTGTTTCCTTTACTATCCTATAGCACTCTTGCATTTCCGCATCACTCGGTAATCTTCTTTTTACGCTATACGATACCTTGTCCGCTTTTATAGGTCCTGTTACTAATTCTTTATCGCTATAAATCTTTTGAATTTCCTCTGCAAGTCTTTCCGCCATCATTACGTAATGGTCGGGTTTATCCCCTGCCGTTTTTACGTTAAAGTGGTTGATATTACCTGCCGTTCCGCAAAAATATACGGACGTGAAATCGCTTCCAAATTTCTCTTTCAAAATCTTTGATACGATACTTGAATAATCTCCCGTGTACTCCGTACCGTCAACGCAGTCTTGATGACAAGCAAAATCGTACAAAACACCCATAAGTTTTCCTTGTTCGTTTTCCACGAAAAGAACGGGGAGCGAATAATCAGGTTCACTAAAAGGACGAACGATATCGGGATTAAGTCTGCCGGGATTAGTTCTAATAGTACCGTCTTTCATAACGTAATTTCTAACGAAAGAAATTCCCTTAACTTCTCCGCACGCGTAATAAACGTTAGCGTTTTCCCTTTTTTCATACGCAAGACAAGCGCCGTCTGCGGACATTTTGATTAAGTTATCAAGGTACGCTGCGTCTAACTCAACGTCGTTATTGCTTTGTGAACTGCCGTGAGAAGGTCCACCCGTGTGCGTATGCGTGGAGCAAACGAGCACGTTTTTCTTGTCAACAGGCACTTTTGACACTATTCTATCAATAATTTTATCATACACGGGTTTTGCAAAGCCACAGTTATCTACTGCGACCATAACAAAAACTTCGTTATCTTCTTCAACAACTACGCTCTTTGTGAAAAGTTTGTCCTTTACTCCCGTACCGAAACGTAAGTCCCCATATCCCGGGATACCACAACCAAGTGGCGGAGTAATTTCAAATTCCCAAAAACCTACTTTATACATATTAGTCCTCCTTATTAAAGTAATTTCTAAAAGCGAAATGCGCGCCACCAAAAGTTACGCTATTTCCTTTCATTTTAGAAATTTCAACGGCAATTTGACGTTTTCTAAGATTTTTCTTATCCAAAAACTCTTTTAGAGGCACGAGTAAATGCTCTCCAAAAGCCTTTATATCACCGTTTATAACAACAAGTTCGGGGTCAACAAGGTTTATCACGCTATTTATTGCATAAGACAAAATTCTTGCCGTTTCTTTTATTACTTTTAACGCGCCCTCGTCCCCTAAATCTAAAAGTTTTACACAATCTTCTACTTTTAAATCAGTTTTACCCGTTGCGTTTTCAATCTTTTTAACGATGGCTTTGACATTTATAAGTCTTTCAATACAACCACGACTACCGCAACTGCATTGTTCACCGTTATAGTCAACGCTCATGTGTCCAAACTCGCCTGCTAATCCGTGACTGCCCGTAAATAAAACTCCGTCCAAAACGAGTCCTGCGCCTACACCGTCGCCGATATCCACAGAAAACAAACTTCTAACGTTTTTGTGCAACTCTTTTTCTGCGTACGCTACAAAACCGGAGTTGTTATACAAATAAATAACGGATGACGGCGCTACTTTGGACAAAATGTTCACAAGATTTCTGTCAGGTAACGAGTCAAGTACGGTAGATGACAAAACACGTTGCTCTTTGTCGTCCACCATTGCTGGCACACCAATTGATATGCCGTGAAGTTTGCCGTTTACAAAACTTTCGACCTTTTCAACTAATGCTAAAAGTTTAAGGGTTAACTCGTTTGTTCCTTTGTAGTCTATAATATAACTTTTAACGACTGCAAAAGATAAGTCGTACAAGTCGCTCTTTATAGCGGTATTAGTGATTTCAATACCTAAAAAATACGCGCCTTGCGCTTTCATTGCGAGCAATATACCTTTGCGTCCTACTTCTGTCGTGTCGGTCAAACCTCTTTCTTCAACAAGACCTTCTTCTATTAGTTCTTCAATAAGCACGGAAACCGTAGTCGCGCTTAGTCTTGTTATCTTCTTAATTCCTGCACGGGAAATAGGCTGATATTCCATCAACGTATTGAATATCAGCCTACTATTGCCTTCTTTTATTGACTG
>JAZSRG010000090.1:0-2851 GCA_045538365.1 Clostridia bacterium | reverse complement strand
TGTTAGATAATTCGATTTATATTGTAATAATTTTGATTTTGCTTATGACCACGAGCGGTAATAATTTCGGTGGAAACGGTTGTTTGTTACTTATGCTATTAGTTGGTTCGTTTTGTACGAGTAGTCAAAATTGCTGTTGCAATCAAAACACTATTGTTTAAAATATCTTTTTGCAAAAAAGTCAAGATATCTATAACAGAAAGATATAACTAAATCGTATAAAACAGCCAAAATGCTAACGACGATTACGTAATGATAAAATTCAATATTATTTAATCCAATATTAAATTTGGATAAATCGACGTAAATAAAGGAATTGAACACGAAGTAAAAGAAAACAAGGACGAGATTAGCAAAGATTATTTTAATAGGTAGTGAAAAATATATTTTTACATTTTTCGTCCTTAAAAGTACGAAAAGTAAGGTGTATCCCCCGCTTATAAAAATATAGACAAAACATTCGGGAAAACCGATTAAAAGTATAGAAAGTATGCTGACTGCAACGTAAGTTAAAACGCCTTCTTTATACATTTTTTGTGTAAAAGGCATCATTAAAGCAAGAGAAGTCAAGACGTAAAAACTAACCGTAATGACTTCTAAATACTTTGCGCAAAGCAAAAAAATTATTTGTAATGCGCCGAATATAGCGCAAAACGTGATGTTTTTAGACGATTTAACCATTTAGCAACAAGGAATACAATCTCCGCCCATACATTCGCAACAGCAATCTAAAGCGCACAAGGTGGAACACAAGTTACAAATTCCGTCACCGCTATTTACGGGGCGTTGTTGGTGATACGAGCGATTATCTTGCTCGGTGTAACCGTAACTACGGTTGTGTTGATTATAGCCGTAATTTGGTCTGGTGTTTGCGTTCATTTTATTGAGTTCTTCACGATATTTTTCGTTGCCTGGATCAAGGCGAACAGCCGTTTCCAATTGCGCTCGACTCTCGTCAACCCAACCTTTTTTATAATAAATTACCGATTGCAAAAAGTGCCATTCCGCATCACGGGTGGTAATAGTATCAAGCAATCTTTGCGCTTCATTTAAGTTTTTGGCGCGAATTTCTTTTTTAATTTCTTCATAAGATACCGTGCCCGAGAACGTGTTGGTTGACTTTAAAATATCCAACGCGTCGTTGTAGGCTTGGTCAATCTCGGAAATTTTGCGCGCGGCGTTAGCCCCTGCTTCACCTTCTAAAAATCTATCTTCAGCGTATTTTGCTCTTAACGCAACGTACGCGTCGTGCAATTCGCTTTGATTTACGGTGTTGCGGTCAACTCCTAAAATTATAAACGGGTCTTGTGACATTTAGTTTCCCTCCGAAGAACTCTTTCAGTTTGCATTTTTAAACCGTAATAGAAAGTATTAGTAAGAACACCTTCTTGTACGGGCATATCTAATTTATTGTAACACTCGATAAGTAAATCTATCGTTGAATACATTATTCTTTCAATATCAAGTTTATTCTTCTCGATAAAATCTTTTGCGTTTTCAAACTCGCCAAAAGACGCTATCCAAGGATTATATCTTGATTTTTTAAAGTCAGACTCAAGGTCGTCAAGCGCGTCAATTAGATATATCCATTTTCCTAAACAATAAAATACCGTATCTAACTCGTAAGACGATTTACCGCATAAATACACGCCTAATTTTGACAAGAGAGTTGCAAAACAGTCGGATACAACGTCAATGCTTTTACAGTTTTCTCGCTCTCTTTCTCTTAACGCTTCGTAACCGTCAAAAATAATTTTGTCAAGTTGCGGGTGGCGTTTACGCGCTTTTTTATAGGAACGTTTAAAAAATTTACGCGCGGTTTTATTTTTAAATTTTCCGTCGTTATCGATAATATTATCGGACAATTTATAGAAAAGTAAAAGTATGTTAGTGTCTGCAACCGATAGCGTAATATCGTCGTACACTATCATGGCTTTTTTAGAAAAAGGATGTAAAATACACCGTTGCGGTTTAACTTCTACTTCTTTATTAACAACGTTATGCACCAAAATATTTAAAATTGTGGAATCATAATTTGTAGTTAAGCGCATCAAAGTACCTGCGCGCTTCCCCGTTGCTTTACAAAGTCCGCAATAATACGCCTTAAAAGCGTAATAATCTTTTATAAATAAATTGGGCTTATCAGGTATAACGTATCCAAACATAATTATGCTTTTGGTACAAATCCGATTTTTCTATACACTTTTGACAAGGTCTTTCTTGCAAGATAACTTGCTTTTTCTGCTCCGGATTTGGTAATAGAAGTCAAATAATCTTTGTTTTTCATAAGATCATTGTAATTTTCGCGAATTGGTTTAAGTCTTTCAACTACGGCTTCGCCTACTTTCAACTTAAAGTCGCCGTAACCTTTGCCTTCAAATTCTGCTTCGCATTTTTCAATAGGCGTATCTGTCATTGAAGAGTAAATTGTGAGCAAGTTTGAAATGCCGGGTTTTTCGGTAGGATTATAGATAATTTTGTTATCGCTATCCGTAACCGCTCTTTTAAACTTTCTCATAATAGCATCAGGATCGTCTATAACGGAAACAGTCGCGTTTTCGTTTTCATCTGACTTACTCATTTTAGAAGTCGGATCTTGCAAACTATAAACCTTTGCGCTGAGTTTAGGGATATAAGGTTCGGGAACAACGAAAGTGTCACCGTATCTACCGTTAAAACGAATAGCAAGGTCACGGGCTAATTCTACGTGTTGTTTTTGGTCAACGCCAACGGGAACTAACGCCGTGTTGTACAAAAGAATATCTGCTGCCATAAGTACGGGATAGTCCATTAAGCCCATATTGATATTATCTTCGTGTTTACGGCTTTTATCCTTAAATTGCGTCATACG
>JAZSRG010000153.1:0-7387 GCA_045538365.1 Clostridia bacterium | reverse complement strand
ATCAAATTCTAATTCTTTTAATTGATTAGTAAAAAAAGCACACTACATTTCGCCTTTTGCGAAGTATAGTGTGCTTTACTTTTATTATGAACAAAAATTCCCTAATAGGAACTGCCTAAACCGTTCTTTTGCTTGTCCTATTATAATTCGTCCACACGTTCAACGGACTCTATGTAGGGATATTTTCTCATAATTTCGTTTATGTCCTTCCCAAGGAAGAAAAGGTCGGTCGTAATATAGATTACGTGACGAAGTCTGCCGTCTTCCGTTTTGGATATGTTTATCTTTTGGAAGTGGGAAATTTTGAACACGTCTTTTATCTCTTCTTGTTCGTCCCCCGTGCAGTAATAAGTTATCTTCATTTGGAAGAAGTGTTTTTTCTTAAAGGCTTTAAACGGCAAATGGAATATACATTGAGCAAGGATAATAATTATCGTGCCACCTACTGCTAAAAAGTACATGCCGGCTCCCACCGCCATACCAACGCCCGCCGTCGTCCATATACCCGCTGCCGTAGTTAAACCTTGTACGGCTTGTTGTTTGTAGAGTATCATGCCGGCTCCAATAAAACCGATACCGGACACGATTTGGGCGGCTACACGCGCGCTGTCCGCTCCTTCAAAACCGAATTTTGACACGAGCATTATAAGACAAGAGCCTGCGGCAACTATTGAGTGCGTTCTAACCCCTGCTTCTTTGAGTCTAAGTTTTCTTTCAAAACCTATCGCGTAACCAAGTACGGTCGCAACGACTAAACTCAGTAATTGTTCCCAAGGTAAATTAATTATAAATTCCCACATAATTCTCTCCTATTCGTTTTCAGACAGCACTTCGTACATCTCGGTAGCTTCTTCTTTTCTTGCCTTTTCGTTAATGGACAAAACTTTTACGGTCAAAACCGAACTACCAAACCTAATGGTTATCTCGTCCCCTACTTTTACGCTATAAGCGGGCTTTACGACTTTGCCGTTGACGGACACCCTTTCAGCGGACGCCGCTTCTTGGGCAACCGTACGCCTTTTTATAAGTCTTGATACTTTAAGATATTTATCTAATCTCATATCTATTCCCCTAAATTGATTTTGCCAATCAGTTCGCCGATAGTTGACGACGACTTTACTCCCGAATCAAAGTTGTGCAAAATTTTTCTCTTCGCGTCGTACACTTTAAAAGCATTGTCCCTATTTTTTTGCGCTTCTTCTTCCTTTAAATTACCAAACTCAACGGGCAAGGCGCGAATTTTGTCCTTTACGTTCTCGTAAGCCTTTTTCTTGGGGTATTCGCTCATTTGTTGGCGAACACCGCCTTTTACTTCCCCTTTTACTCTGGGGGAGAGTGGAATAACCGTTTCTAACTTTAAGCCCAAAGAATTGCACACCTTTTTTGCCACTATCATAGTGTTTTCCGCATCTTCTCTGCTATTGTGTTCTTCTCCAACTTGTACGCCCGACTCTTGAACGGCTCGCTCAAGGGACATAACGTTTTTAACGCTCAAAAAGTCCGCGTATAAAAGTTGGACGTCGAAATAGATAAAATCGGGCATTTTAAGTCTATATCTTTCGCACTCGGACAAAAGAAAATTGACGTCGTTTACAACGGCGTAACCCCAAACCAAAGTATTTTCGCGAGTGAGCAAACTGAAAATTTCATCACTAAACTCCGGAAACTTGGGGGCGGACAAAAATTCTTCTTCAGAGTAACTAAGTATAACGTCCCGTTTATCTCGTCTATTTGTCAAGTGAAAAGGCGCGTCGGGATTTATTATAATATCCCGACTTTCTTTTATTTTTAATTCGCTATCACACAAAACGTAACCGAAAGAACAAATTTTTCCTTTTCCTTCGTCACAGTTCGCGCATTCAATGTCAAAAAATAAATGATCCACTTTTATTCCTGATTTTTGAGTTTTAATAAAAGTACGGTGATATCCGCAGGAGATACGCCCGAAATTCTTGATGCTTGACCAAGATTTTGGGGTTTTACTAAATTGAGTTTTTCCGCGGCTTCCACTCTAAGTCCTTTTATCTCAAAATAATCTACGTTTTGGGGAAGAAGGGTTTTTTCTAATTTTTTCTTCTTTTCTATCTCGGCTTTTTCCTTTGCAATATACCCTTCGTACTTGAGTTCGGTGAATACGTACTCTACGTTTTGGGTTTTAAAAGGCGCAAACTCGCTGTAAAACTCGGAAAACGCTTGTCTTGTAATCTCCGGTCTTCTGATAAGTTCGCCTAAAGGCAAAGCCGTTTTGGGTAGAGTTGAATTACACTTCTCGCAAAGTCTTATAAGCCTATCGTCCACTTTGATAGTCTTTTTGGTAAGAGCGTAAATTTCTTCAATTTCGGCTTTTCTTTTTTCAAATACTGCCTTTCTGTCTTCTTTTACCAAGCCTATTTCAATGCCTTTTTCCGTCAAACGAATATCGGCGTTGTCTTGGCGCAAAGAAAGTCTGTATTCCGCTCTCGACGTCATCATTCTATAAGGCTCGAAAGTGCCTTTGGTTACTAAATCGTCTATAAGCACGCCTATATAACTCTCGTCACGGCCGAGAACGAATTCGCTCTCCCCTTTTACCCAACGAGCGGCGTTGATACCTGCAATTAGTCCTTGCGCGCCCGCTTCTTCGTAACCGCTACTACCGTTGATTTGACCGGCGGAATATAATCCTTCGTAACCTTTTACTGCAAGCGCGGGGGTTAAAGACAACGGATCTATACAATCGTACTCGATAGCGTAAGCGTATCTCATAATCTCCGCGTTTTCTAAACCTTTTATAGAGTGCACCATTTCTTCTTGAACGTCGGCAGGAAGAGAAGTGGACAAACCTTGAACGTAAATTTCGTCCGTGTCCCCACCTTCGGGCTCTAAGAAGAGTTGGTGGCGTTCTTTATCTTTAAATCGCATTATCTTAACTTCGATAGACGGACAATATCTCGGTCCTGTGCCTTCTATTACACCGTTATACAGTGGCGCTCTATCCATATTATCAAGTATAATTTGATGAGTTTTTTCGTTGGTGTAAGTCAAGTAACACGGCTTTTGCTCGCCAAGGTCAACGTCCGTCATCATAGAAAAACTATAAATATCACGGTCGCCGTCCGCTCTTTCCGTTTTGTCGTAATCAATGGACTTGCCCAAAATTCTCGGTGGCGTTCCCGTTTTAAATCTTCTGATAGGAATACCTAATTTTATAAGGCTCTCCGTTAACCCGTGCGCGCGCATAAACCCTGCCGGGCCTTCTTCTCTCGTCATCTCGCCTATTATAATCCTTGCGTCAAGATAAACGCCCGTGGCTAAAACTACGGCTTTGGCGCAAATCTTTCCAAAAGTCGTTTGAACTCCTACCACTTTGTTTCCGTCCACTAAAACCTCGGTAACTTCGGCTTGAAGAATAGAAAGGTTTTCTTCCTTTTCAAGCACGGATTTCATACGTCTGTGATACGCGCTCTTATCGCTTTGCGCTCTAAGGCTTTGAACTGCAGGTCCTTTTCCGCTATTTAACATTTTGAGTTGAAGCAAGGTCAAATCGGCGTTTATTCCCATTTCTCCGCCCAACGCGTCGATTTCACGGACTAAATGCCCCTTTGCAGTCCCCCCGATACTCGGGTTGCACGCCATAAAACTAATGGCTTCAAGGTTGAGCGTTATGAGCAAAGTCTTAACCCCAAGTCTTGCGCTTGCAAGAGCCGCTTCTACGCCTGCGTGTCCTGCCCCTACTATTACGATGTCGTAAATTTTTTCTTTCATACTATTTTCCTACGCAGAATTTATCAAATACGCCTTCAATAATTCCGCTTTCCGCGCCGTTTCCCGTGATTGCGCCCAACGCGCTCCACGCTTTTTTAAGGTCAACCGATATACAGTCCACCGTAAATAAATCTAAACTTTTCTCGCTCGCAACTATTCCGTCGTACGCCCTTTGTAAGGCTTCGGTGTGACGAGCGGACGTTACTACTTCCCCGTCTTGGGTTGCGCAAAGGGTTATGAGTTTGTCAAGCAACTTTTCCACTCCGTCCCCCGTCTTTGCCGATATATATTCAACCCCGTGTCTTTCTCTACTCTTAATTAAATCGCTCTTATTTACACAAACGAAAATAGGTTTGTCTTTATATCTCTCTATAAGTTCGCTCTCGTCCCCGTCCGCGCTATCTAACAAAATAATGATAACGTCGGCGTTGTCCGCTTCACTAAGCGCGCGTTCAATACCAACTTTTTCTACGACGTCTTCGCTCTCACGAATACCTGCCGTATCCAAGAAACGAAGTTTAACGCCCTTGTGTAACACGCCTTCTTCTATCGTATCTCTCGTAGTTCCTGCAATGTCTGTAACTATCGCCCTTTCTCTTTTTAAAATGGCGTTAAGTAAAGACGATTTTCCCGTGTTCGGCTTACCTAATATAGCGCAAAGTATGCCGTTTTTTATAAGTTTGCCCGTTTTGTTGGTATCTATAAGTTTTTGTAACTTATCTTTTACCGCTCGTATTCTTTGCGGTGTAGTGGAATAAACGTCTTCTTCCACTTCTTCGGGATAGTCAATGGCTGCCGCAATATCCACGAGCATATCTTGAATTTCTTGTTGAATTGCAACGATTTCGGTGTGAAGTCCGCCCGTCATTTGTCTATAAGCCGCGTTAAGAGCCACCGTGCTATCAGCAACGATTAAGTCGGCTATGCCCTCGGCTTCGTCAAGCCCCATTTTGCCGTTCAAAACCGCGCGCTCCGTGAACTCTCCCGCTTCCGCCATTTTTGCGCCGTGAGACAAAAGGGTTTCGAGTACGCGTGACACTAAAAATACTCCGCCGTGAACGTGAAACTCGACCAAATCTTCCCCCGTGTAGGTAAAGGGCGCTTTAAAACGAACGCAAAGCGCTTTTTCTTTGAAATTTTCGCCCGAAAAAGTACCAAGATACATCTTTCTCGGTTCTTGTTCTTCTACTTTTACGTTAGACGAAAAACAGGACGACGCAATTTGTACTGCGGTGTCGCCCGATAATCTTATAATTCCTATTCCTCCCGCGCCGTGCGGTGTTGAGATTGCCGTTATCGTATGCATAAAATAAAAAGCGGGACTGACAAAGGCAGTCCCTAATAGTTATCTTTTTTTGTAGCCGAAGCTTCTGAGCTTTCCGGGACCGGTTTTGCTGAAACTTGAACTGGTTTTTTCTTTGTATTCTTCGCTTGGTGCGTAAGGATCGTAAACGTTGCCTGCTTTAGGCTTATAGTTATCGGTGTGAACGGGTTTTTTCTTCGCGTACTTTCCATTATCACGCTTGCCGTTTCTCTTACCGCTATCTCTCTTGTCCGAATATCTCTCGGGACGAGCGCCCGGAGTTTCGTTTTCAGGGATAATAACTACGTATCTATTCGGTTCTTCCCCTTCGCTTTCGGTATGAGCCTTTTGGCTTTCAGCAAGAGCGGAGTGAATAGCGCGACGCTCAAACGGATTCATAGGCTCTAAGATTATTCTACGACCAAGTCTTTCCGCTTTATCCGCAAGTCTTTCAGCAAGAGCGGATAAAACTGCTTTTCTCTTTTCTCTATAATTTTCGCAGTCAACTACTACTCTTACAAAACCGAATTCACCTTTATTTGCAACGAGCAAAGTAAGATATTGCACCGCGTCAAGGGTTTCGCCCCTGTATCCTATAAGAGCCGAACTGTCTTTACCTTCGATTACGATAGTAATTTCGTCCGCATCTTCGTTAAGACGAGCCGTTGCATCTATCTTCATAGCCTCAATCAAACCGTTTACAAAGGAAAGCGCACGGCGTGAACCTTCTTCGCGACTAACTTCCTTTCTTGATTTTTTCTTGGGCTTTTCTTCTTTCTCTTCTACGTCTTGAGCAATTTCGTTCACAATTTCTCTGCGAGAAACTCGAACGACAGCCTTGCTCAAAAGTCTGCCTTCAGATATGATTTCTATCTCTGCATCTTCTCTCTCGATTCCAAGTTCGGCTAAAGCAAGGTTAATTGCTTTCTCGACGGATGATGCTTTCTTTTCTACGTATTCCATGTTAGTTTCCTTCTTATTTATAGGTGTGAGTCAATCTATACTCTTCCTCTTTTTTGTCGCGTCTATCAACTATCAAGTTATAAACCAAACTAGTCAAGAGTGAGAACAATTGACTTATGAGCAAGTAAATGGTAAACGCTGAACTGTAGAACAAAGCGAAGAATCCCATCATAGCGGGCATCATAAATTTCATAACACCGCTACCGGGCGCTTTTCCTTGGTTCAAATCGCTATCAACTCCCGGAGGAGTGGGTTGTTTCATCAACATTTGCGCGCCGATACTAACCAAAACGGTCAAAATAGGCATAATAAGATAACCGTTCCAACGTTGATAATCGGGGTGGTTTCTTAAAATTTCCGTTCTCGTGTTGTATTCGTTTGCGTCTTGTCCAACCCAACCTTGAGGAACGCGAAGTCCGTCAATACCGTTTGACGTGAATTCTTCGTAAGTAGGTATGGGATTTTTCCAGTTATCTCCTACGAAAACGTTCTTAACCCAAAGCCAATCGTTAGGCTCGTAACTCTCAAGAACGGCTTTTTCCGCTGCCTCTTTTGCCGGAGTTTTTGCAACTACGCTTGCTTTTTCAATGATTTTATTCTTAACTGCGTTTTCGGCAGCCTCTTTTGCTTTTTCCGGAGTTTTTGCCCCTGCTATTGCTTGGTCGTACGCCGTTTGATAAATGGTTTCGTACTCTCCAACGGTAGTGTCGTCCGCTTTTTCCAATTCGTATTTAGCCCATTCTTTGTCGTATTCGGTATTGTATATAGGATCGTAAACTGCGTTGTATTCGGTTTCGTAGGTATTATAAATATTATAATAATCCATTTGAACCATATACGTTGCCATAGAGTTAAATCCTGCAAACACGATAAAGAACACAACGAGCGTTATAATCATAGGCAAGCAAGAGCCCATCATAGAGTAACCCTCTTTCTTGTACAACTTTAATTGTTGTTGTTGGAACATTTCTTTATTGTTCGCATATTGCTTTTGGAGTTTGGCAATTTGGGGTTTCATACGCTCCATAGCGCGAGCGTTTTTGTGCATAACGTTCTTTTGCCATATATCCAAAGGTGACAAAACGAGTTTTAAGATAACGGTAAAGACTACGACCGTCCAGCCGTAGTTACCGATAATACCGTTTAACCAGTTTATAAAGTGAGCAATAAAATGCGAAATCTCAGGTTCAGCAAGGGACAACATGCTACCTAAACTTTCTATAATACCCATTTGGCTTTTCCTTTATAATTGATTTTTACCGCGTCGAAACCGCCTTTTGCAAAAGGATTACAGCGTAAAATTCGCCACGCGCCGAGCAAACAGCCACGCAAAGCGCCCCACTCTCGTATCGCATCGATTGTGTACTGACTACAAGT
>JAZSRG010000155.1:0-3054 GCA_045538365.1 Clostridia bacterium | reverse complement strand
TAATTCTCCTGCAACAAAATATTCTCCTGCGTTACCTATACTTATACTACTGTGTTTCATAATACTTTTCCTTTATATTCATCATTTAACTTCCCATATTCCACTCTTTTTCCCGCCTAAACGCGCCAATCTGCCTTCTTTCTGCAAAGTTTTAACCGCTGTTTTGACTGTACGAGGTGATTTTCCAATTTTAAGAGCAACTTCTTCTAACGTCATTTGGGGTGATTGCTTTAAAATTCCCAAAATCAAGTTTTTTCTTTCTTCTATCTCTTGTTTCGACTCTTTTTCTTCTTTAAATCTTACGTGCAACTCGCGGTTTGATAATATATTCTCTTCCTCTAAAAGTAAATTCCGTAAAAACAACTCCAAATACTCCGTTGTATCAAATATCCCCTTTGCGTAATTATTGTAATTTGCTCTAACTAACGCATTTCTAAAATACCAAGAATTTTCAGCAAATATATCGTTAGTAACGCTAAAACCAAGTGTTGATAGGTATTTTATAAGAAAAACAGCCGTTGTTCTTGTGTTTCCTTCTTCAAAAACGTGAATTTGCCATACGTTTGCAATAAACCTTGATATGTGAGATATCATATCGTCAACGGATAAACCTTTATAACTAAAATTTTTCTCCACGCTAAAATCATATTCTAACGTTTCTCTTAAATTTATAGCATTTCCATACGTCACCGTGTCGTTATCTAATATCCATTCTTCTTTTGCAATATTGAACTCTCTTATTTTCCCTGCATGAGAATATATCCCCTCAAACAATCTTTTATGAATAGTTATAAATTCTATCGGAGAAAAAACGAAAGATTTTTCTGAAACAATTTGCGCTATTCGGACGGAAACTTTATCCGCTTCTTCTACTCTCTCGCTTTGTTCTTTATTTTCTTTGTAATACGACGAGATAAGTTTATGCGCATCTTCAAAAGTTATATCTCCGTTTATGTTTTTATTAGCCGTTTCAATCAAATACTTAGACGGCTCTAACCCATCTACTTTTTGAAGCCCAATTGCTGTTTTCCAAGCATAACTCTTATAATATTTCGTCGGCTCTTTTTCCCTTGAATATTTTTCAAAAAGTTCGTATCCCATATATTACCACCAAATTTTTTCTATGTTTATTATATCATATTATTTCCTAAAGTGCAACTCTTAAAGTGCAATTAACAAGTTTTTGCACTTTAAATTTGCACTTTAAAATGTTTTTCGCCCTTATTCTTACAATTCTCTATTGCTTTTAATTTTAAATGTGATATAATTAAAAAAGTGGGTTTCCACAAAAAAACAAAAGGAGTTTATTATGAAAAAATTATTATCTATAGTACTTGCACTATGCATTTGCTTAACTTTTGGCGCGCTTTTGACGGGTTGTATAGGCGGTGGCGGAGTTGATAACCCGTACGCAAATTTTTTGGTGTCCTATAACCAAACCAGCCACACCGAATACTTTGAAGAAACCACCGGTCAATACGTTCAAGACTACGTTAACGACAACACGGTAACCAAAGGAAGCGTTGATATCTTTGGTACGAAGGGCGCAAAAAACGGTTTCAACGTTTATGCGTATAGCGTTTCCGAAACTTTCAAAAACGAAGCAGGTCCAAATGACGACGTTCACGCATTTATGGACTTCGTTATGTCCTATCGCGCAAACAGCAATACCTTGACCGTAAAAATTAACAGATTCGTTTACAGTACTTGGTCTTATGAAAAAGAATCTATTCACCAAAAATACGACTGGAAAGACGGATTTGCATTTAATCCCCCATACGACGGCACGGGCTCGAAAGACGTTCTTATATTAGAGTACGACGTTTCTAAATATTTCGCAAACGACGGTTTTGTTCCTGCCGACGCAACCACTAAACAAGACTTTGATATGAACTATTTAACCGAAGACCACAAAGGTGTAATCGATACCGAACACACCTTCACGGAAAGAAACGCTAACTGGAAAGACCTTGCTATCAAACATATCACCAGCCGTGTAAACGCAACCTTAAACGCCGTTGACGACGTAATCGCCGAAATGCAAGCAAAATAATTTAACTTAACAAAACAAAAACAAAAATTAAAGCCTTTGTCGTTTGACAAAGGCTTTTTACTTGTCCAAAAATTTCCTTCTTTTAAATCAGAACTGTTATCTATTAGGCAAGATTATAATCCTGCTTGTCCTTTTGAATACACTTTTCCATTCAAAAAAATTATTGTAATATTCGCTCCACCTAATCCTTCCCAAATATAACACTGTGCCGTATATCCGCCATATCCTGCATCGCTACTTACTTCATAATTATTGCCTAAAATTTCAACAACCTCGTTGAAAGACATCCCTGTATGAATCTTATTATAATTCTCTCGCGTTACATTAAAATTACATCCATTTACAAACAATAATACTATTATCAAAAATGTTATCACTAAAACTTTTGTAACCTTTTGTTTCTCTAAATTCTTTAATACCATAAAACCCTCCTAAAAATTTATAATGGTATTATACTAGATATTTTATCTAGTGTCAAGACATTTTGTGTAGTTGTTGGGTAAAATAATATTATGGATAAGAAATTTTGTAATAATTTAAAAGACGCAAGAAAGTCTTGTTTTTTAACACAAAAGCAAGTAGCAACTGCCCTAAACGTTGTGGAGAGTTGCTATGCAAACTGGGAACAAGGTCGAACTGAGCCCAATATAGAAATGCTTAGAAAACTTGGGGAAATTTTTAACGTTAGCATCGACGACTTAATAAATGGATAAAACGGCTTCATACGAAGCCGTTTTTTTATAAAAAAAGCAAGTCGAGTGACTTGCTTTTGTGTTGGTTTAGATTTATTGTTTTGATTTAGATGTATTTATAGAAGAAATCAGCATACGGCGAATAGAACCGCATTCTTGTTTGAGTGAATCATACAATTCTTCGCTCAAATAGTTAGTTTTATACAAAATTTCAAGCCAATACTCGGACTCAAAACATTCTTTTAGGGCAATTTGCATTTTTGCTACAAAATCTGCAGTCCCATGAGCATATTTTGATTCGTGAATATT
>JAZSRG010000078.1:0-2368 GCA_045538365.1 Clostridia bacterium | reverse complement strand
AAACTTCGTTTTCATGAATTGTCGCAAGCGACGTGAATTGTGCGTTTCCGCACATTATGGTAAAAATTAAAATAAAACACCACAATGACTTGCAAAGCAAGTCAAATCATGATTGCGTAGCAATCAAATCATGCCCGATAGGGCAATTCATGATGCGAAAGCATCAATTCATTTAAAAAAACGGACGATAATCGTCCGTTTTTATTTTTTATACTAATTTAAAATAATCTTCGGTGTTTTCCAAAAGGTCTATGGGCGCAACGCTTAATACGGTGTTACAGCCTATCTCTCCCCTTTTGTTCATTTTGTGAACGGCTCTTGCGTAAGCCACTAACACGCTTGCCGTAAACTCGGGGTTGGACTCCAAAGTCAATTTGTATTCTATAACGTGTTTTTTGCCTGATGCCGTTTCTCCCGTTCTAATTACCGTGCCCCCGTGCGGTATTCCTTTGTGGTCGCGGTCAAGTTCTTCTTGGGATATAAAGTGAACGGTGGTGTCGTAGTCCGCAAAATATTTGGGCATAGTAACTATTTCTTTTTCTATTCTCGCTTTGTCCGCGCCGTCGCGCGCAACTACGTAACAAAGTCTGGTGTGCTTTTCGCGAGTCGTTAAGTCGGGTTGCTCTCCCCGTCTTACTCTCTCCATTGCGCTCTCAACGGGACAGGTGTATTGTCTAGCATCTTGCACGCCGTATATTCTTCTAATAGCGTCCGAGTGACCTTGGCTCACGCCCTTGCCCCAAAAGGTGTAGTCGCGACCTTTCGGTAAAATCGCGTTCATATAAGCGCGGGACAAAGAAAACATACCGGGGTCCCAACCGCAAGAGATAATTGCCGTGTGTCCGCTTGCTTTACAAGAGTCGTCCACCTTTTTAAAATGGGTGGGAATATCCGCGTGCGTGTCAAAAGAATCTATAACGTTAAAGAGTTTAGCAAGTCTTGGCGTCATTTCGGGCAAGTCAGTCGCGCTACCCCCGCAAATAATCATAACGTCTATATCGTTTATATACTTTTCAACGTCTTGCGCCGGCAAAACCTTTGCGCCTTCGGTGGATAACGTTAGGGATTCGGGGTTTCTTCTCGTAAAAACGCCGAAAAGTTCGGTGTCTGCGTTTTGTTTTATCGCGTTCTCTACGCCTTTTCCAAGGTTGCCGTAACCGTAAATACCTATTTTCATTTTTTTCTCCTTGCTCTTTAAGGATTTTTAATAGATTTATGATAAAATTCTTTTCGGTTTTTGTCAATTATTTGATATAACTTTTCTAAATTTTTCTATATATATATTTATAAACTTATTCTATATTATATATATACAATAAATATATTATCAATTTGTTGCGCGGTAAAAAAATTTATGATATACTTTTAAAAAGTGTGTTTTTATGCACGGAATTTTTTGGGTGTACGAATATGAAAGTCGGATTTATCAAAACTATATTGTCAAACGTTATTCAGATAAATAAAATCGTAACCATACACGATTTTGAGTTTGACGAAACCTTTTCTTTTTCGGGGGAAACCCACGATTTTTGGGAACTCGCCTACATTGACAAAGGAGAAATTATTTATTTCCACGACAAAGGGGAAACGGTGGTGTCTAAAGGGGAGATATTTTTTATTGCCCCCAACTGTTTTCACGCAAGCAAAGCCTTAAACTCCTGCCCGTCTTGTATAAATATTGCTTTTGAGTGCAAGTCCCTTGCTATGAAAAGTTTTGAAAATTACCACGCCAAAGTGGACGCAAATCTTTTGCCCTTTTTGAACTCTATAATCGAAGAGAGCCGTGAGTCCTACGATATTCCCAAAAATGCAATAACTCTCACCAAACTCAAAAAGAAAAAAGAGCCCAAAATAGGTAGCGAGCAACTTATTCGCACCTATCTTGAACAATTTTTGATACTTTTGTTGCGCTCAATGAGTGAAAAACAAGAGTTTTTAATGTTTCCGTCCAAAGAGAGTATGCAACACCATTTGGTGGAAAACATCAAGCACTATGTAAACGAAAAAATTGAGCAAGTTATACGAATAGAAGATATTTGCAAACATTTAGGATACAGCAAAACCTATCTTTCCAAAATTTTCCACGAATACACGGGTTGCACGTTGGCGTACTACATTAACAAAGTCAAAATAAACAAAGCCAAAGAACTTATCCGCGAACGTAAACTAAACTTTTCGGAAATTTCCGATAAACTCGCCTTTGACAACCCACAATATTTTTCAAGGGTGTTTAGGAAGTTTTGCGGTATGAACCCCTCCGAATTCCGCTCGTCCGTGAAAGGAAAGTAGCAACGTGGCGCGTTGCTGTGGTTTTTGCGCTTCGCGCAAGTGATATTTGCTTACACAAGTGATATTTTGCTACGCAAAG
>JAZSRG010000060.1:0-4838 GCA_045538365.1 Clostridia bacterium | reverse complement strand
AGGTGCAGGAGTCGGAGTAACAGGACGAGCGGGCGCTGCAGGTGCAGGCGCTACGGGAGCGCTTTGCGCTACAGGTTTTACAGCGGGCGCAGAAGTTTCTTCTTTTTGAGCGCCGGGAGCCGGGAAACCAGTTGCAATAACGGTTACGCGAACTTCTCCGTCAAGAGTTTCGTCAATACCAGTACCGAATATAATGTTTGCATCAGGCGCTACTACTTCTCTAACGAGTCCGCACGCTTCATAAACTTCACTCAAAGCAATATCGATACCACCGGTAACGTTTAAAATTACGCTGGTAGAACCGGAAATATTGGTTTCGAGCATAGGGCTTGAAACTGCCTGTCTAACTGCATCCAAAGTACGGTTACGACCTTTTCCGCGACCGATACCCATGTGAGCAAGACCTTTATTTTTCATAACTGCTTCAATATCAGCAAAGTCAAGGTTAATAAGAGAAGTCGTGGTAATCAAATCTGAAATACCTTGGATACCTTGACGCAATACGTCGTCAGCATATTGGAAAGATTGAACGAGGGTTGCGCCCTTCGGTACGATATGAGCAAGTTTTTCGTTAGGAATAATTACGAGCGTATCAACGTACTTTCTTAATTTTTCAATACCAAGTCTTGCATTCTTCATACGAACTGCGCCTTCAAATGCGAAAGGTTTAGTTACTACTGCAACGGTAAGTTTACCGAGTTCACGAGCGATACTTGCAACAATAGGCGCAGCGCCAGTACCCGTACCACCGCCCATACCTGCGGTAATAAATACGAGGTTTGCATCTCTTATTGCTTCGGTTATAGCGTCACGGCTTTCTTCTGCTGCTGCTTCACCGATTTCAGGGTTTGCGCCTGCTCCCAAACCTCTGGTAAGTTTTTCACCGATTTGAATGCATTTTTGCGCAGTAGATTTATGTAAATCTTGTCTATCAGTATTAATAACGATAAACTCTGCATTTTTTACGTTTGCATCTATCATTCTGTTGACAGCATTACTTCCTCCGCCACCAACACCAATTACTACGATTTTAACGTCTTTAGTTTTGCTTGCTTCAATTGCTCCGCTATTCATATATTCCTCCTAAAATCTATTTTCTAAATATTTTCTTCCAAAAACCTTCAAAGGTATCTGTGTGTTTCGTTGCTATATCCATAAGTCCTAACGTCGTAGAATAATACGGTTTTGCGTACTTGGGATCACGTGGTTCTACGAACTCTACGCGACGACCGACTATCTTGGATAAAATCTCTTTAGCGCCCCTCATACCATACAATCCTCCGCCTGTGAGATACAACGGCATATGAGAAGGATAATCGTAATCGCACTTTTCTAAACAAAGATTGATAGTTTGTCCAAGGAAGGTTAACCTTGCCTTTGCCACTTCGTTAACTTCAACGGCTGAATAAGTAAATTGATTACCACCTACTATGACTTGATACTTATCGTCAACTGAAACGTTTCTATTTAAATCCAATCTCGTTTGAAGTTGTTCAGCGTGCGCGTACGGAATTTCTAAACCTAAAGTCAAGTCCCCGACTATATGCGCTCCACCGCAAGAGAAAGAAGACAAGAATAAAAGTCCGTCGCCCCTTGCAAGCGTTATACTTGAAGTTATGTATCCAACGTCTAAAAGCAATACTGCTTTATCTCTCTCGTCGTCTTCAAAAAGGTACATTGCTTCAGCCCAAATTGAAGAAACGAACTCAACTTCAAGGATATTCAAGGTTTGCAAAATTTCCGTTATTTTTTTTGCAAATTTTCTTTCGCACAAAACGTAAGAAACTAAAGCGCTGACTTTCTCCGTCATAAGTCCACGCGGTTCTATAATTCTGCGATTATCGTCAAGCGAATAATAAATAGCAGCGCAGTTAATAGTCGCGTATCTTTTATGCTTTTTATACGTGTTGCCCTTATCGAAAAGTTCGTCGATATCTCTATCTACAACCCTTCTCTTTCTATCCAAAGTAATTTCAACTTCTTTGGCAACCGTAGTAGTAAACTCTCCCGGTACACCCACGAAAAGTTTGCGTATTCTCGTTTTTGCAGCAATCTGCACATCTTCAACAGCCTTTTTGATAACATCTGAAAGAGCGTCTTCGTCCAACCATTCCCCCTCGGTAAAGCCTGCGTAAGGAATGCTTGCGGAAACTTTAACGTTAAACGTGTCGTTTACGCTTTTATTTCCGTAAAAAAGAGTTATCTTTTCCGAGCCAATATCAAGTACGGCTACGTCATTTACTCCAAACATTACAACCTCACAATTTTAGTGATAATATATTATAACAAGTTTATTATAAAAAGTCAATAGAGAATTAAAAATAATTACTGCGCAACGTAAACTTCATATTTTATATTAGAAGTAGCGGATTCATTTAATTTTACAAGATAAACACCACTCTCGCGAGCGCTTTCGTTATCGTTCATAAAACTCATATACGCAAACAATTTATCCCTAATATCCGTCGCTTCAAAATACAAAACTGCGCCTTGCGTTAAAGTAATTTTAACTTCGTTATTTTCCAAAAATTCAATATTTGCAACTGCCTTACAAAAATTCTTATCACAAAATCCGTTAGTACCCATATACTCAAAGGTGTCGATAATGTTTATAAGTTTATCAACTTCTCCGTCCCCAAGGTCTAATATTTGTCCGGGTTTTGCAGAAACAGTAGATACGCCTTCAAATATAGTAATTTCTCGACTTCCAAGAGTTTCAACGTTTTGTAGCACCCTGCACTCTTTATCAACGATTGCATATCCCGCGTTTTTATTTTTTACAGCAATAATTTCCACTCTCGTTGATACGACGATTTCAACGTGCCAAGGCGAAACACGGACGATATCTTCTACTTTAACGTACGGTTTGTTCGTTTCAATATTCTCTATGGCCTTATCTTCGCTTATCGTCAATACGTGTAGTCCCTTCATGCCCGCAAGTTCAGCAATATCCTGCTTGTCCAAGTCGGTTTGCCCGCTCGTCAAATATTCGGTCACGGTAATTTCGTGAACAACGAAAACCGTCCCGTTCAAAACGAGCAATAAAGCAAAAACTAATAAACATACCAACAATACGACTTTTTTCTTCGTCATAGTTTACTCCCTTGTAACGTCACCCCCGATCGAACGCAAAATCTTTTCCATTTGTTCGTATCCTCGATCGACGTGATAAATATTTTCTACGACCGTTTTGCCTGTTGATGCCAACCCCGCAAGTACGAGCGCTGCTCCACCGCGAAGGTCTTGCGCTACCACTTCCGTACCGTACAGTTTTTTAACTCCGCGTATAACTGCAGTTCTGTCTTTCACTACGATTTTTGCGCCCATTTTTACGAGTTCGGGAATATATTTAAATCTCGTTTCAAACATATTTTCCACCATCATACTCGTACCCGACGCTAAAGATAACATCGCAACCGTCTGCGCTTGTAAATCAGTTGGGAATCCCGGGAAAGGCGAAGTTTCAATAATATCGACTGCAGACATTCGGTCTATTATATTTATATATATTCTATCATCTTTTATAATACTTTTGCAAGCATATTTTGATAATTTTGACGTTAATGAAAATAAATTTACCGAATTTACTCCTAAAAGTTCTAATTCACCCCCGCACATACACGCTGCAAGCAAATAAGTCCCTGCAACTATCCTATCATCAATCGGCGTATATTCCACTCCACGCAACGTAGAACCGCCGTAAACTGTTATAATACTCGTCCCCGCTCCTTCAATTTTTGCACCGCACTTATTTAAAAAATTTTGCAAATCAACGATTTCGGGTTCTTTTGCAGCATTTCTTATCACGGTTTTTCCGCTTGCAGCAACCGACGCCATCATAAGGTTTTCCGTTGCGCCTACGCTTGGTAAATCAAGTTGAATATCTGCGCCTTTCATATTTTTTGCATCACAAAAGATATATCCACCTTCTTCGTGGATATCTACGTTTAATTCTCTTAACCCCTTCAAGTGCATATCAATCGGTCTAAGTCCTATTTCACACCCGCCAGGGTAAGCAATTTTTGCCCATTTAAACCTTGCTAAAATCGGGCCTAACAAGAAAATGGACGACCGTAATTCTCTTGAAAGTGTTGAGTTTATTTCTTTGTTTTGCAAATTTTCATTATTTATCTCCACGGTATTTCCGTCTATTTCGACTTGTGAGCCTAACGATTTTAAAATATTAAGCATATTATCACAGTCCGCTATCTTTGGTGAATTATGTATAACGACACGATCTTGACAAAGCACGCTGGCTGCAAATATCGGTAATACAGCATTTTTAGCACCTTGAATTTTTATGCTTCCGTGCAATTTTCGCCCGCCGTTTATAATAAATCTACTCATATTCACACTCCTTGGGCGTTTTTAGATTTTATTACATATTATGGCTAAACGCTCTAAATCGTGAATACTCTTTATTTCGAGATAAATTGACTAACAAACCTGATGCAAACATAAAAACACTTAACGCACTTCCCCCCGAACTAATATAAGGAAGGGGTACGCCCGTAGGCGGTATGCTCCCGCTTACGACGGCAACGTTTATCAAGGTTTGCAAAGCAATAACCGCGCATATTCCAACAGCCAAATAACACTCGAAAGCGGTATTTGCATTTATTGCGATTTTTATTCCAAAGAATATCAACAAAAAGAAAAGTGTTAAAACGAAAACACAACCAACAAATCCCGTTTCTTCACATATAACGGAAAAGATAAAGTCGGATTCCGCAAAGGGTAAAAAAAGATATTTTTGACGAGAATTAAATAATCCTACGCCAAACAAACCGCCACTGCCGATTGCGTAATAAGACTGAATTAGTTGATATCCTTCGTCT
>JAZSRG010000122.1:0-2467 GCA_045538365.1 Clostridia bacterium | reverse complement strand
ACCGTCAGCCGTTGGGAGCGTGAGCATCGTAAACCTCAAGCGAAAGCCATCGGCAAACTCATGATTTGGTGTAAGAATAACGGTGTAGATTTATCGGATGTGGAGGAAAGCTATGATGATGAAGAAACGTAATTTGACGATTTGTATATTGCTTGGCGTATTCTCGTTAATTCTTTTTTCTTGCGCAATTTTGATAAATTCAAATTTAGTTTATGTACAAGCTAGCGCAGAAAATAGTGAACTTATTACTAATAGAAACGATTTTAAGAATGCCGTTATAAACGCAAACGACGGTGATACGCTTTTAGTGGGCGATATAGATTTTAATTTGCAAGCGACGGGCGACGTGAACGAAGGCGAGAGAATTACGATAGACAAATCTATTACTATAAAAAACGGAAAAACGGATGGCGACGCGATTTTTACGGGTGCAAGTTTCATATTAAGCGGAACGAAAATTTCAGGTTTGCAAACGTCGTTTACTTTTGAAAATATTGTTTTTGATGAAAAACTTGACACAAATTCATTAACTCTTGAAGATTTGAAGGTTGTTGAACCTTCTAAATACCCTGCAAAAGCACAATATGCAATCGAATGTAGAGGAAACACAAACGCGACGTTTACGAACTGTGATTTCAAAAATTATATGCATAACTACGGTGCGGCTATTAGTGCTTGGTATGCGGATTATTCTTCCACGACTTCACTATTAGAGGAGCACGGAAACAATGCGATATGCGAGTTGACGCTTTATTTGAACGATTGTAATTTTGATTCTAACGTAGCGATTCGTGATGGTGGAGCGATTTACGTTGACGCTTGTTCTAAAAACGTAAGTTTATTTGCAACGAATTGCCAATTTGATAAAAACAAATCAGGGGTTAACGAATACGAATCAGGCGGTGGCGCAATATATTTGCAAGACGCCGTATCGGAGTTTGTTGGTTGTACGTTTACGAATAATCAAGCGAATTACCTTTTTGGTGGTGAGTGTCTAATAAACGATACGCAAAGTGGTGGCGCAGTATATTGTGGTGAAAATGGAGAAATTACAGTTCGTAATGGTACTTTTGCTAAAAACAAAGCGTCTTGCGGTGGTGCTATTGCAATTTGCGGTACGACGAAAGCGTTTTTAGATGAATGTATTATTACTGAAAATAGCGCAAGCCCCGTATCAGACAATTCCGATGGAAACAAAGGAATCGGTAGCAATAAGGGACTTGGCGGCGCAATATATACGGATGGGCGCGTGTCCGTTTCCGTTAATAATACCGAGATTTGTTGTAATTATGCGGAAAATGCGCTTGGAGCGATTTGTAATAGATATATGCCGGGAATTAGCACGAACGCTTCCTTTACGTTGTATTTTTGCACGATAGCGGATAACGAGTGTAGATTTGTGCGTACTGATTATCTAACTTATGATAACCCAGCGTGGATTTGGTATCGTTATCCCGGTGACGTATTTGGTGTTCCGACGGTTGAGTTGTTTGGTTGCTTTATTGTTGACGATACCTATGAAGAAGATATTCCAAGACACGAATTGCCGACGGAAGAAAATGATTATAATTATTTCGGCTCAATGCAAGATGCAAAGGACGACGGATACATACTTGAGCAACCTTCGGGACACGGTTACGGACACGTATTACCGAGAAATACCGCAGTAGTTTCTACCGAATTGGTAAAAGAAAAACTTGGTGAGAAAAACTATTACGGTACGTTTACCGTTGGTGCAAATAGAAATGATGTAATCTTTAAGTTTTTCGTGGAGGAGATGCTTATTCACCAAGAAACCTGCGAATCGGGTGTTTCTCCCACGATTCCATTGTATGAAAAGACGGGTTATACGCTGGTTACTTGGCGACTTGCGGAAGATTTTGATTATCAAGAGAATAGAACCTTTATTGTAGGAAACGCAACTCAAAGCGTGGACTTCCACGCAGTATTCACCCCGAATACGTACACGGTTACCTATCACTTTGGCGAGGCGACGCAAGAAGTGGAGCAAACGTATGACACCAAACTTGTACCGCCTACACCGCAAGAGAGAAACGGATACAGATTTATCGGTTGGTTTACCCAAGAAGATGGAAAGGGGGATAAGCTTGTGGTTGGTAGCAATTACGATACGGCAAGCGATATTACCTTCTACGCATATTATGAGAAGGCATTTCCCGTATTCTACGTTGTAATTTCTATTGTGGGCACTGTGCTTATTATTAGCGTTGCTGTTTTGGCTGGATTTGCGATTTATAGAAGAAAGCATCCGCACATGGTACCTGCAACCGACTCTGGAGTACCGCTTCCCGAAGAAAAAGTATTACCTGATACGAGTATGCTTTCGAAACGTGAAAAGGAAGTGTTAGAGTTGCTTTTACAAGGCAAGCAAAGAAATGAAATTGCGACAACCTTGTATATTAGCGAAAACACTGTTAAGAAAAATATTTCGAGCATTTACACGAAG
>JAZSRG010000059.1:0-3904 GCA_045538365.1 Clostridia bacterium | reverse complement strand
GGCAGGTAATATAAGTTTCGTAAGTATTTGAAACTTGTTTGCGTGCATGGTTTTCATTAAAAGAATTTTCTCCTTTTCCACACTATAAAATGCGTTTTGCATATTTATAATAGTGATTATTATGCACACGAGTATTGCCATTGCAATTATTGCTTTACTTCCTGCTCCCACCCAAATTATTATTATAGGACCGAGCGCAATTTTTGGTAATGCGTTGAGTACTACCATGTAGGGCTCTAATACGGAATTTAGCGTAGTCCACCACCAAAATGCGATAGCGACAAGCGTTCCAAGCAAGGTTGCTATCAAGAACCCTAAAACTGTTTCATAAAGAGTAATTCCTATATGATAAAATAGGTTTCCGCCTTGGAGAAGTTCGCCAATCGTGTTTACAATTCTTGACGGACTACTCATAATAAATGCGTCGATAATCCCAATTTGGGCAAATAATTCCCAAATTAGTAAAAGACAGACAAGAATTCCCCAACGCCAAACGTTGATAACTATTTTTTGTTTCTTTATTCCTAACAAATATTTTCTGTGTTCATTTGAAAAATCTTTCATGTCTGTACCCCTAATTCCTTCCAAAGTATTTCAAACATTGATGAAAATTTTGCGCTTTCACGTTTTTTTAGTGGCGTGGGTTCATCAATATCAATATCAATTATTTTTTTAACCTTTGCAGGTCTTTCCGTTAGCATTGCGATACGGTCGCATAAACTTATGGCTTCAGAAATATCGTGCGAGATTAAAATGGTAGTGATTTTCTCGTTTTTTATAATTTTGTGAACGTCGTCACACACCGACAATCTCGTTACGTAATCAAGAGCGGAAAAGGGTTCGTCTAAAAGCAAAAGAGTGGGAGATAGAGCGAGTGTTCTAATCAAGGCAACTCTTTGTCTCATTCCACCGCTTAATTCGCTTGGGTGTTTATCCTTAAAGTCTATTAGTCCGTATTTTTCAAGAAGAGTGAGTACTTTTTTGCGACTTTCCTTGGTTTTATCGTGTTTTAATTCCAAACCAAGCATTACGTTTTCTTCTATAGTTCGCCACTCGAATAAGTGGTCTTTTTGTAGCATATAACCCATAATATTTTTACACTCTTTTATGGGTTTTCCTTGCAAAGTGATGTTTCCTTTTTGCGGGCTCAAAATACCTGCTATTAAGGATAAAATAGTGGTTTTTCCCGAGCCACTCGGACCTACTATTCCAAAGAACTCGTGTTCTGCGACCGAAAAAGAAATGTTGTCTATTGCAAGTGTCTCACCTTGTTTACTGTGATAATTGAAGGACACGTTGTCAAGTTTCAAAAATTCGGTCATATTTTACTCCTAACTTACGCTTTCGGCGATAGTGTTATCGACAACGTGTTCAAATGATGCTTTTTTATTCATAACTCCGGCTTCTATAATAACGTCTTGTAAACGGTCGAAGTCTTGCTTTTTCATAACGGGCGTATCCATATATGCGTTGATGTTTTTGTAACTTTCAATTGCGGAAATTAAGGTTTCTTTATCCGTGCCGTCAAAAGATTTTGCAACGCTGTCTGCGATAACGCTTGCGGAATTATTTTTAACGAAATCCATACCTTTTTTGATTGCTTTCATAAATTTTGTTATTTTTTCCTTATTGTTGGCAATATAACTTTTAGTAGCCATAAAAGCGGTGAAGGGCATATCACCGGCTTCGGCTCCCACTGATGCCACAATGTATCCTTTTCCTGCTTTCACAAAGTTGCTTGCAGCGGGCTCGAACATTGTACAAAAGTCTGCCGTACCGCTATCAAACGCGCTCGTCATAAGGTCGTATTGAACGTCGTAATTTATAGTTATATTGTTTTTGTCAATTAGATTGTTCTTTTTGAGAGCATATTCCAAAGCCATAGCAGGCGCGCCACCGCGACGACCGCCTAAAATTTCTTTTCCTGCCAAATCTTCCCATTTAAAGTCGGGCATAGGCGTTCTTCCTACTATAAAAGAGCCGTCTTTTCTGGTTAATTGACCGAAAATCACGGGATAATCTTGTCTACCTTCGTTATAAATGTATATAGCCGCTTCCGGTCCCATGAGTCCAATATCCGCTTGACCTGAAATTACTGCCGTCATAGATTTGTCCGCGCCACCGCCGTTAGTTAAGTCGATTTTTAAACCTTCTTCTTCAAAATATCCTTCGTTAATTGCAACGTAGAGCGGTGCGTAAAAAACGGAGTGCGTAACTTCGTTAAGTTTTATTGTTTCGTCGTCACTTGTATTGCACGCGCAAAACAAGGTTAATGAAAATGCTAAAATTAAAATTATACAAATTGTTTTTTTCATATTTCCTCCAAAATGAATTTATTACATAATATTCGAGGTCGCTTTCAATTTGTGATTAAGATATTTTTATATTAATTAGTAAATAGGAAGGGTAAAAAGATTTGCAAGAAGGAATTAAATGTGATATAATACTTGTTATGAAAAACAAAAGAATTAATATCCCCAATATCTTAACGTTAATTAGGTTACTTTTAGTGCCTGTTTTTTGGCTGATGTTTTTTAATGCGTCGGTTTGGTGGGCTTTGGCAATTTTTGTTTTTGCGTCGCTTACGGATATCTTAGACGGCTATATTGCGCGAAAGTATAATATGATAACGGATATAGGCAAAGTTATGGATCCTTTTGCGGATAAACTTATGCAAATTTCCGTAATGCTTTGTGTTGTTATACACGGTGCGTTGCATTGGATTTTTGCCGTTTTGATTTTAATCAAAGAGTCTTATATGATAATTTGCTCGTTCTTGTTGTTAAAGAAAAACGTAGTGGTTTATTCCAACATATTTGGGAAATTAGCAACAGTTGCGCTTTTCGTTGGATTCTTTATAGTGTTTGTTGGTATTGGTATGCAAGTGACGGGTTCTGCGATTTGGCAAACTATGAATTTGCTCGGCACTATCGTCGTTTCAGTTGCTATGGTGTGCAGTTGGTTTGCAGCAATTATTTATACCGCTAAAATAATTAAGCAGTTAAAAGGTAAAAATTTAAACGAAGAAGAAATAGATATAAAATTTTAAGGAAGTGTACTATTATGGATATGGCAAAAACTTATGAACCGAAGAGTTTTGAACAAAAACTATATAAAAATTGGATGGATAAGGGTTATTTTACTGCAAAAGTAGATAAAGATAAAACTCCTTTTTCTATCGTAATGCCACCGCCAAATATAACGGGGCAATTACATATGGGACACGCTTTAGACGAAACCATACAAGATATTATCGTTCGTTTCAAGAGAATGCAAGGTTTTTCTACCTTGTGGTTGCCTGGAACGGACCACGCTTCAATTGCTACCGAAGTTAAAATCGTTGAGCAAATGAAAAAGGAAGAAGGTTTAACTAAAGCAGACGTTACCCGTGAAGAGTTTTTAGAACGCGCTTGGGCGTGGAAAGAAAAGTTTGGCGGAAGAATTATCGAACAACTTAAGTGTTTAGGTTCTTCTTGCGACTGGTCGAGAACGGCGTTCACTATGGACGAGCGTTGCAGTAGAGCAGTAAAAGAAGTTTTTGTTAAACTTTACGACAAAGGTTTGATTTATCAAGGGGATAAGATTATCAACTGGTGTCCTACTTGTAAAACGGCTTTGTCTGACGCTGAAGTTGAGTACGAAGAGATGAACTCTAATCTTTGGCACATCAAGTATCCCGCAGCGGACGGTAGCGACGACTATATTATAGTTGCTACGACTAGACCGGAAACTATGTTAGGTGACACGGCTGTTGCAGTTCACCCGGATGACGAAAGATACGCTTCTCTCGTTGGTAAACAATTTATCTTACCTTTGACGGATAGAACTATACCTGTAATCACGGACGAATACGTAGAAAAAGATTTTGGTAGTGGCGCGGTTAAAATTACTCCGGCTCACGATC
>JAZSRG010000140.1:0-10454 GCA_045538365.1 Clostridia bacterium | reverse complement strand
ATTTGCTACTATATAATTAACCAGTTTTTTAAATGCATCACATTCTTTTTCGTAAACTTCGCGCAAAGACAACGGTGTATCAAACGTTAAATTATTGAGTTCCGAAACGAATATTGCAAAGTTTAAATTTTGCGATTCTCTTATCGTTAACGTATTTATACCTATAATTTCACAATACTCATTAAGCAACGGACCACCAGAGTTACCACTTGATATTGCCGCATTATGCTGAACGTAGGTTACTCCATCCATCGTTCTACTATTTTGTGTTACTATTCCATTAGAAAAAGTAGAAGTTAACCCCCTTGAACTACCTAATGCATATACAACAGAGCCTGTTTTTACTTGTTCGTCGCAAACTGTAAGCGTTTTTAAATTAGTTGCATTTATCTTTAATACAGCAATATCTATATCAATATCATAAGCCAAAACAGAAACTACTGAATATTTTGTATCCCCTACATAAACGTCCGCAGAACACGCTTCTTCAATTACGTGATAATTTGTAACAATTTGACCGTTTTCCGTATATACAAAGCCACTCCCTAAAGACAACGAATATCCGTTTCTATTATAAGTAATAATTTCTACTGCAGTATCTTTTGCCATTTCATATATTTCATCTGCGTTATATGAAGATAATGAATATTCTTCTGTATATGAAGAAGAACAACTTTTACAAGTATATGACTTTTTTCCTTCCTTCACACACGTTGCAATATCAATAATACTACATTCGTAGTCGTGCGTATGCGCTGGGGGTGTTTGTCCGCCGTCTTCGGGTTCGCCACAACCTATAAACACACAAGAAAGCAAACAAATTGCAAGCACGATTAATATTGCTTTAAAAATCTTTTTCATTTTTCTCTCCTTTTGTATAGAATTTTCCTTCTATTTTGGGTAAAAATAATTATAGCCCGAATACGGGCAATTGTCAAGTAAAAAGTATGGTTTATAATATACGTATGATTGTGTATGATAAATTGTGGAAAACGCTGAAAGAGAAAAATCTTTCTCAATATAAACTTATTCACACGTACGGTATTAGTACGGGGCAACTTGATAGACTGCGAAAAAACGGAAACGTTAGCACGTTTACACTTAATGCTTTGTGTCAAATATTGAACTGTAAATTAGAAGATATTGCAGAGTTTGTTGATGAAATCAACTAAAAAAGGATTTGAAATAGTTTCAAATCCTTTTTTTGTTTGTTATTTAGAAAAATTAAAGTCATATTTTCCGTTATTGCCGACGGTCATGACGATATTGCCTTTTATATCCGTGCGGTAGATATTATTGTAAAGGGTTGCGCTGTACGATTGCACTCTTTGTAAAAAGTCGTCGTGCGGGTGACCGTAAGAGTTTCCCTCTCCTACGCACACCACTATATGCTCGGGGGTTGTGAAATTTAAAAGTTCTTCGCCCGTTGAGCCGTAACTGCCGTGGTGACCGGCCTTCAAAACGTCACAGTCGAGTTTAAGAGCGTTAGTTCTCTCTATAAAGTGTCTTTCGCTCCACGCGTAAGTCGTGCTGTTCGTGTCCGCGTTTAAGTCGCCCGATAAAAGGGTTTTTACGCCTGCGTACTCAACGATAACTACGGGGGACATATTGTTTTTGTTATGAGAGTCGGACGAATCTTTTATGCCGTCATAGTACTCTGCATTTGGGCAATATATATCCACATTATATTTTTCGCCTTCAATTTTAAGCGTGCCTTCGTTGTAGATAACTTCTACGCCTACTTCTGCTTGCACGGCTTCATAAAAGGGTACGTAAGCCGTTTTGGTCGTGATATATCCACGCTCGGGATCACTTTCTTTCGCTCCAACGTTAGGCATATATACTCGTCTAACTTCGTATTCTGCTAGCACGTTGTCCATACCACCCACGTGGTCGGAATCGGTGTGGGTTAACATTAAGTAATCAAGTCCGTCCTTTAGTGAGCCTAAAGAGTCGAGATAACTTATAAGTTGGTTAGTTATCTCACTATCTCTATCCCCTGCATCAACGAGCATATCTTTGCCGTCGGGAAATTGGATATATATAGCGTCCCCTTGACCGACGTCTATAAAATGTATCTTCATAGTGTCGCCCAAAGGCGTGCCCGTATTGTCGCCACCCGGTAAAGTGATGCCGAAATTCTTTAAAAAGTCGCCAAGCGTTTCGGGGGATACGAAATACCACACGCCCAAAACTATTGCTAATATTAAAATAATAGCGACTATGCTTGATAATAATTTTTTATTTTTTCTTCTTGCCATAATTAACTTTTAGCCAAATAACTAGTTATAAATTCGTCTAATTCTCCGTCCATAACGGCAGAAACGTTACCCGTTTCCGTGCCCGTTCTGTGGTCTTTGACCATAGTGTAAGGTTGGAAAACGTAACTTCTTATTTGGCTACCCCACTCGATTTTTTTGAGTTCGCCTTTTATCTCTTGCGCTTGTTCCATTTGCTCTCTTTCTTTCATTTCAACGAGTTTACTCGTGAGCATACGCATACAAACTTCACGGTTTTGAATTTGGCTTCTCTCGTTTTGACATTGAACGATAATACCCGTCGGAATATGCGTTATGCGCACTGCCGACTCCGTTTTATTTACGTGCTGTCCGCCTGCGCCACTCGACCTATAAGTATCCACTTTTAAGTCTTCTTGGCGTATTTGAACGTCGGTGTCCGCGATAATTTCGGGCGCAACTTCCAAAGACGCAAATGACGTGTGACGACGGCTGTTTGAGTCGAAAGGAGATATTCGAACGAGTCTATGCACGCCTTTTTCGGCTTTTAGATATCCGTAAGCGTTTTCGCCTTCTACCATAAAACTTACGCTTTTAATACCTGCTTCGTCCCCGTCCAAGTAGTCCAAAACTTTTAGTTTATATCCGTGACGTTCAGCGTACATTGTGTACATTCTGTATAACATTTGAGTCCAATCTTGCGCTTCCGTGCCACCTGCTCCTGCGTGAAGGGTTAAGATTGCGTTTAAACTGTCGTATTTGCCTTTAAGTAGAGTTTCTATACGAAGTTGGTCGATATCTTTATCAAGGGATACAAGTTCGGCGTTTATGCCTTCAAGTTCGCCTAATTCCCCTTCTTCGTCACAAAGGCTTATAAGTAACTCGGTGTCTATAAGTCTTGACTCAAGTTTTTCGTATCTTTCTATTTTGTTCTCAAGCGCGCTCACCTTTTTGTTGACGGTTTGCGCGTTTTGAAGGTCGTTCCAAAAACCTTCGGCGTTTTGTTCTTCCTTTGCTTGGGCTAATTCATTTTTGAGTCCAGCCAAGTCAAAGGGACTCACCTGCCTTATACAGTATTGCTTTAAGTTCTTTGACTTTTACTCTTGCTTCATCAAATTCCTGCATAAAATCACCACCTTTTAAAAGTCTATATAATATTCCGCTAAATTTGCAAGCGGACGGTCGAGGACGCCTGTCCCTATAAAACTATAACAAATCTTTATTACTTGTTTTTACAACAGTTTTTATATTTCTTTCCGCTGCCACAAGGACAAGGATCGTTATTGCCCGGGGTTTTGTTGTGCTTTACGGGCACTCTTGCGCTCTCCCCACCGTTTACGGAGATTTTTCTCTCTTGTTGCGGTTGTCTTTGAACGCGGATTCCTGCTTTTAACACGAATTTTACGGTATCACGACGGATAAGATAGGTCATATTGTTAAACATATCCGTTCCTTCGCTCTTATACGATATAATAGGATCACGACCGCCGTAGGCTTGAAGTCCTATACCCTTTCGGAGCAAGTCCATAGCGTCTATATGCTCCATCCAGTGCATATCAACGGCGCGAAGTAGGGCTATTCTTTCAAAATCCGCGAAATCTATACCCATATTCGTCCACTCGGCTTTTTTGTCGTCAAGTTTGGACTTGATTTTGCTAATTATCATATCGGAAAGTTCGCTTTCCGTGTTCATAGCGTAATCTTCTTCCGTCAAAACGTTTTCGCCTTGTTCGAAGAACTCTACGTTTAATACGGAATTCATTTCGTCGATATCGGGGTTTTTATCTTCGTCAACGTAAGTTAAAATGGAAGAAATTCTCTCTCTTGCGTACTCGTCCACCATATCCAACACTTGCTCGTGAACGTCCATACCCTCTAAAACTTTTTGTCTTTCCCCGTACATAATGTTACGTTGAGTGTTCATAACGTCGTCGTAACTTAACACTCTTTTACGTATTGCAAAGTTTGCGCCTTCACGACGCTTTTGCGCGCTCTCGATAAGTGAAGATATGAGTTTATTAGATACTTGGGCGTTTTCGTCCTTTCCTTGAACGTAACCTATAAGTCCGCTCATTCTATCCCCACCGAATCTTCTAATCAACTCGTCGTCAAAGGATAGGTAGAAAACTGACGAACCGGGATCGCCTTGTCGTCCGCTACGGCCACGAAGTTGGTTGTCAATTCTCCTGCTTTCGTGTCTTTCCGTACCTATTATTCTAAGTCCGCCGACCGCTAATACTTGTTCTTTTTCTTTGTCCGTTTCTACTTTAAACTTTTTGTAAAGAGTGTCGTATTTTTCTCTAAGAGCCAAAATTTCGGGATTTTCGGTTGGCGCGAAAGAAGTTGCGTTTGCAATGTCTTCTCTCGTATATCCTTCCCTTTCCATTGCTTTTTCGGCTAAGTGGTCGGGGTTACCGCCAAGCATAATATCCGTTCCACGACCAGCCATGTTGGTAGCAATAGTAACTGTGCCGAGTTTACCTGCTTGGGCTACGATATCGGCTTCTTCAGCGTGGCGTTTTGCGTTCAAAACGTTGTGTTTTATGCCACGGCGAGCAAGTTCACGAGAAAACATTTCGCTCTTATCCACCGTAACAGTACCAACCAAAACGGGTTGACCTTTTTCGTGAGTTTTAATAATATCTTCGATAATTGCGTTGATTTTACCTTTTTCCGTCACGAATATACAATCGTTTTGGTCTTGTCTTATCATAGGTTTGTTGGTCGGGATTGTCACTACGTCAAGCCCGTAAATACCTTCAAACTCTTCTTCTTCGGTGAGCGCCGTACCCGTCATACCCGAGAGTTTTTTGTACATTCTAAAGAAATTTTGGAAAGTTATGGTTGCAACAGTTTTGTTTTCGTTGCGAACTTGAAGTTTTTCCTTGGCTTCAATTGCTTGGTGCAAACCTTCGCTATATCTTCTTCCTTGCATAATACGTCCCGTAAACTCGTCGATTATCAAAATTTCTCCGTCTTTTACGATATAATCAACGTCACGTTCCATTATAAAATGCGCTCTTATCGCTTGATAAATGTGATTGTTTATCTCGCCGTTTTCAATGTCCGCAAGGTTTTCAAGATTAAATTCTCTTTCCGCCTTTTCAACGCCTGATTCGGATAGTCTAACCGTCTTTTCTTTTTCTTCGATTATATAGTCGTCAGGTTTGAGTTTGGACGCAAATCTGCTTGCGCGAATATAGAGTTCGGACGACTTTTCGCTCGGACTGGACACTATAAGCGGTGTTCTCGCTTCGTCTATTAAGATACTGTCAACTTCGTCAATGAGCGCAAAGTTAAGTTCGCCTTGCACCTGTCTTTCTTTTTTGGTCGCAAGGTTGTCACGAAGATAGTCAAAACCAAATTCGTTGTTCGTTCCGTACAAAATATCGGCTTTGTACGCTTCTTTTTTCTCTTCGTGAGAAAGACTTGCAAGGTTTACGGCAACTTTAAGTCCAAGATAGGTATAAACCTTTCCCATCCACTCGCTGTCACGTTTTGCAAGATATTCGTTAACCGTAACTACGTGCATGCCTTTGCCTGCAAGCGCGTTAAGGTAGGCAGGGAGCGTTGCGACTAATGTCTTACCTTCACCTGTGCGCATTTCAGCAATTCTTCCTTGGTGAAGGGCAATACCACCCAAAATTTGCACGTAAAAGTGTTTCATATTTAAAACACGGCTACTTGCTTCTCTAACCGTTGCAAAGGCTTCGGGCAAAATCTCGTCCAATGTTTCCCCCGCATTTAGTCTTGCTTTAAGTTTAGCAGTCATTCCTTTGAGTTCTTCTTCACTCATTTTGGAAAATTGCTCGTCCAAAGCCATAACTTTATCGGCTATTTTTTTGAGTTTTTTAACTTGTCCGTCGTTTTTAGATCCAAAAAGTCCCATAACGTCTCCTTATTTATCACTCGTTGCAATCGTTGCCGTCAAAACGTAAATTTTGTCGGCTTTTGCTTTCTTTAAAACTCTTGCAAGTTCGTTTGCAATCGCGCCCGTCGTGTAAACGTCGTCAACTATAAGTATTTTCTTATTTTTAATTTCTTTTTTGTCAAGCACGCTAAAACAACCTTTAACGTTTTCTTGTCTTTCTTCTCTTGAAAGAGAAGTTTGTGTTCCCGTGTCCCTTATCTTTTCAACTAAATCGCATTTTATAGGTTTATACACCCTTTTTGACAAAAGTTCGCCAAGTTCATGCGCCGTTGAATACACTCTGTCTTTTTCCTTTCCTCTCCACATAGGGACGGGCAAAATAAAGTCAATATCAGGCACTTTTTCGTACTCTTTTTCCATATAATCTACGAAAAATTTACCTAAATCACGTCTTTCGTTGTATTTAAAGGCAAGTAAAAGACCAAGCGCCGTGCCTTTGTATATTATAGGTGAAAAGGCTTTGTCAAAGACGTTTGACTGTGTTTTACATCTCTCGCACACAACGTCGTCTTGCGACACCGTTGGTCTTGAGCAGTTTGCGCATCTATTTCCTACGTTTTCGTGGAAGTCTTTTATGCACTTTTCACAAAAATATCCGTCTAATAAATCTTTTCCGCACTTAACACACCTTGGAATATCGGGATATAAAACGTCTTCTACGCTTTTTAAAAATTTTTTAATTATTTTCGCCATACAACTGTTCGTATTTGCGTTTTTCCGACAAAATAAGGTCTTTTAACATACTGTATCGGGTTGCGGTGTAAGTGTTTTTTATCATTCTATACATACTCTTTTTGTCCCCTATAACTACAACCAATCCTTTGGCGCGAGTTATTGCGGTGTATAAAAGATTTTTAGTCATCATTTGCGGACTTCCGCCCACGATAACTACTATTGCTATATCAAACTCCGAACCTTGGGACTTGTGTATGCTGATAGCGTAAGATAACGTTAGTTCGTTTACGTCAACCGCGGAATACCATGCGCATCTTCCGTCGTCAAAAAGAACTGCAATTCTTCCTGCCGACTTATCTATTTCTTTGACCGTGCCGATATCTCCGTTAAAAACGCCCGAGCCCCCGTGTGTCTGTCCGTCGTCTTCCGTTCTCGTCCACTCCATTTTGTAGTTATTGGTAATTTGCATAACTCGGTCATCCACTCTAAACACAGTGCTACCGTAAGTTATCTCCGCCATACCCTTTTGTTTGGGGTTTATACTGTCTTGCAAAACAGCGTTTAAGTTGTTAACTCCTGCCAAACCTTTTTTCATAGGACAAAGCACTTGTATATCTTTTGGAGTAACGCTCTTGTATTTCGGCAAACGGGTTAAAACCATTTCTTTGACAGTCGAAGCAATTTCTTCTTGGGTTGAACGGGACAAGAAGAAAAAGTCTTTGTCTTTTTGGTCAAGGGAAGGCATCCGTCCTTCGTTGATTGCGTGAGCGTTTTCAATGATTAGACTATTTTCACCCTGTCTGTATATCATATTTAGTCCAATTACGGGGAACTCTTCACTCTTTATAACGTCGTGAAGAACGTTTCCTGCTCCTACGCTTGCAAGTTGGTCACGGTCGCCCACCATTATAAGTCTGCCACCGCGTTTTATACCCTTAACAAGCGCGTTAAACACGTATATATCCGTCATACTCATTTCGTCAACGATTATAACGTCCGTGGGGATAGGATTGTTTTCGTTGTATGAAAAACTACCGTGCCCCGACGAAAAATTTAAGTCCAAAAGTCTATGAATAGTCTTGGCTTCGTGTCCACACGCTTCACTCATTCTTTTAGACGCGCGACCTGTTGGCGCGCAAAGAGCGAATTTTACGTGCATTTTTCTAAGTATAGTGATAATGCACTTTATAATAGTGGTTTTTCCCGTACCCGGACCACCCGTAATTACCATAACTCCGCTTGAAACCGCAGTTTTTACCGCTTTTTTTTGGGTGTCGTTTAAGGTAATTTTATTTACTCTCTCATATTCCGCTATATCCGCGTCAACGTCCACGTGGATAGGGGTAAACTCGTTTTTTAATTGTACGAGTTTGGTTGCCGAACTCTTCTCAAGATTATATAACTGCGAAAGCGCAACGTAATCTCTGCCCTTTTTCTTGGGGCAAAGAATTTTTCTATCCATAACCATCATATCAATGGCGTTAGATATAAGACTTTCGTCAACTTGCAAAAGTTCGTTTGCTTCTTTCACCAAATTTTCGTAAGGCATACAAGTATGTCCTTCTTTTGAGGAGGACTCTTTTAAAACGTGCATAATACCTGCCATAATGCGGTATTCGCTGTCACGCGCAATATTTTCACTCAAAGCAATACGGTCCGCCGTCAAAAAGCCTATACCGTCTATATCTTCTACGAGTTTATAAGGGTTATTTTTTACGATATCTACGGAAGAATTTCCGTAAAATTTATAAATTTTGATAGAAAGAGCAATGGAAATATCAAGATTTTGAAGTCCAACGAGCATTTCGCCCATAGACTTAATTTCTTCGTGACTTGATGCAATTAAAGTGGCTTTTTCCTTGCTAATACCACTAATTTCGGCAAGTCTTAAAGGTGTTTTTTCAAGAATTTGTAGAGTACTGCGACCAAATTTATTAACGATTTTTTCCGCAGTAACAGGACCTACGCCACGGAAAAGTCCGCTTGATAAGTACCTAATAATACCCACTTCACTCTCGGGTAAAGTGGTTTTAACGTCTTCGGCTTTGAATTGTCGTCCGTACTTGGTTTCTATAAATTCGCCCGTGAGTTCGACCTCCTCGCCTTCTGCGACGGGAGGGAAAACACCGGACGCGGTTTCATATACACCGTTGCAGTCAAGTTCTACAACGGTGTACCAGTTTTCCACGTTTTGGAATATAATGCTTTCGACAATTCCTTTAATCTTCATTTAAGATAATTTTTGAGCCTCCGCTAAAATGTCGTTGATTTTGTCCGTCTTTTCCCAAGGGAAATCTTCGTGACCGAAATGTCCGTTTTGCGCAGTCTTTTTGTAAATGGGTCTGCGGAGCGCAAGCGTATCGATAATTGCAGCAGGACGTAAATCAAAAACTTTTTGTATAAGTTCAACTATTTTGTCGTCGGATAGTTTTCCTGTTTTAAAGGTGTTTACAGCCAAAGATACGGGGTTTGCTCTACCAATTGCGTAGGCAACTTCTATCTCGATTTTTTTCGCCAAACCGCTTGCTACGATATTTTTACAAATGTAGCGAGCCATATAAGCCGCGCTTCTATCCACCTTGGTCGGATCTTTTCCCGAGAAACATCCGCCACCGTGCGGACAGTATCCACCGTAAGTGTCAACGATAATCTTTCTTCCCGTCAAACCGCTATCTCCTTCCGGTCCACCCGTTACGAATCTTCCCGTAGGATTTATGTAAATCTTGGTGTTTTCGTCAAGATATTTTGCAGGAATTACTTTTTTAATGATTTTTTCCGTGATTTCAACGCGAAGAGTGTCCATATCAACGTCTTCGGCGTGTTGGGTAGATAATACTACCGTATCTACTCTTACGGGAATATCGTTTTCGTATTCGACGGTTACTTGGGCTTTGCCGTCGGGTTTTATACCCTTAATCTCCCCGTTTCTTCTCGTTTCCGTGAGTTTTTCGGTGAGCCTGTGAGATAAAACGAGAGCCATAGGCATGAGTGTCGGGGTTTCGTCCGTTGCGTAACCGAACATCATACCTTGATCCCCCGCTCCAAACAAGTCGAGAGAATCTCCGCCTTCTTTGTGTTCAGCCGAACTATCAACTCCCATAGCAATATCGGGAGATTGAGTATTTAAAGATACGATAATATTGCAATCGTCTCCGTTAAAATGTCCTTTTTCTACGTAACCTATCTCGTTTATGGTGTCCCTTACGATTTTTTCTACGTCAACTTTAGCCGTAGTCGTAACTTCTCCCATAATAAGTACGGTTCCGGGACAAGCGCACGACTCGCAAGCAACTCTTGCGTGAGCGTCCTTTTCTAAAATAGCGTCAAGTACAGCGTCGCTTATTTGGTCGCATACTTTGTCCGGATGACCTATGGTTACACTCTCAGACGTAAATAATTTTTTCATTTGGTTTTCTCCGAATTTTTCTGTAATAAGACAATATGACAGGCAAGTTGCCTGTCATACGCTTTTAGTTGATTGAATCGGGTGCGGTAGCAGGACTGTAATTTTTGTAAAGTTTCATTCCCGTACCTGCGGGTATCAATTTACCGATAATAACGTTCTCTTTAAGACCAAACAGTGAGTCCACCTTGCCTTTGATAGCAGCGTC
>JAZSRG010000098.1:0-5605 GCA_045538365.1 Clostridia bacterium | reverse complement strand
GCGGCAGCACAAGCACCCGCAGCAGCACCTGCAGACCTTAAAGCATTTACCGACGAGAAGATGCCTAATATCCGTAAGGTAATCGCAAAGAACATGATGAACAGTTTGTCTTCTATGGCACAACTTACTCATACCTTGACTTTCGATTGCACCAACGTTATGGATTTCCGTGCATATTTGAAAGCAAATGCAGAAAAACTCAATCTTCCCAATATCACTATAAACGATATTATTATCTTTGCAGTATCACGTGTTATCAAAAATCACAAGGTATTGAACGCTCATCTTTTGAACGGCGACACCATGAGATACTTTGAACACGCTAATATCGGTATTGCAACGGACGCTCCTAAAGGACTTCTCGTTCCCGTACTTAACGGCGCAGACACTATGTCTTTGTCCGAGATTTCAGCAAACGCTAAGAAACTCACCAAGGGCGCGCAAACGGGTACTATTAGCCCAGAACTTTTGAGCGGTGGTTCGTTCACTATCTCTAACCTTGGAACGATGGGAATTGAAAGTTTCACCCCCGTTATCAATCCGCCACAGACCGGTATCTTGGGTGTAAATACCTTTGAAACTCGTATCAAACTTGGTAAAAACGGCGAAATTATTCCTTACACTGCAATGGGCTTGTCCTTAACGTACGACCACAGAGCATTGGACGGAGCGCCTGCATCAAGATTCTTGAAAGAACTCAAAGAATATCTCGAAAGTTTCAGTTTGAATCTCGTTGTAGATAGCAAGGGACTTTAATTTGGAGGCAAAAAATGGATAATTTTGATTTAATAGTAATCGGTGGTGGTCCGGGCGGATATCTTGCTGCAGAAAGAGCAGGACACGCAGGACTCAAAACCATGGTTGTTGAAAAAAGAGAATTTGGCGGTGTTTGTTTGAACGAAGGTTGCGTACCTAGCAAAACTTTCTTAAACTCCGCTAAAGTACTTGACTACGCTAACCACGCTGCAAATTACGGCGTTAAGGTAGAAGGTAAAAATTCTATCGACCAAGCGTTCGTAGTTGAACGTAAAAACAAAGTTGTAAAGACTTTGGTTTCAGGCGTTAAAGGTCAACTCAAAGCAAACAAAGTAGTTATGAAGAACGGCGTTGCTAAAATCGAAGGCAAAGACGCAGAAGGTTATATCGTATCCGTTGACGGACAAGAAAAATTCTCTGCAAAGCGTTTGATTATCGCATCCGGTTCTACCGCTGCTTGTCCCCCGATCCCCGGACTTAAAGAAGGTTTGGCTGCAGGAACGGTACTCACTAACCGTGAAGTACTCGACCTTAAAGAAATTCCTGAAAAGTTCGTAGTTATCGGCGGTGGCGTAATCGGTCTTGAAATGGCATCTTACTTTTCTTCCGTTGGTAGCAAAGTAGAAGTTATCGAAATGCTCACCAAGATTGCAGGACCTACCGAGGCTGAAATTTCCGGTATTTTGCAAAAATCTTTGGAAAAGAAAGGTATCAAATTCAATCTCGGTTGCAAAGTAGTTGCAATTGAACCCGACGGAGTAGTTTACGAAAAAGACGGCAAGAGCGTTAAAGCGCAAGCCGACAAAATTCTTCTCTCTATCGGCCGTCGCGCTTTCACCCAAGACCTTGGTCTTGAAAATATCGGCGTAAATACCGATAGAGGCGCAATTGTAACCGACGACAAGATGATGACCAACGTTGCTAACGTTTACGCAGTAGGTGACGTTAACGCAAAGGTTATGCTTGCTCACACCGCTTACCGTGAAGCAGAAGTTGCTATCAACAACATTTTAGGCAAACCCGACCGTATGAACTACAACGTTATTCCTTCCGTTATTTACACTAACCCCGAAATCGGTTCAGTTGGTGAAACTGAAGAAAGCGCAAAAGCAAAGGGACTTGACGTTAAAGTTGCATCTCTTTCCATGATGTTCTCTGGTCGTTACGTTGCAGAAAACACCGAATACGACGGCATTTGTAAACTCGTTATCAACAAAAAGACCAACACCTTAATCGGTGCTCACATCATTGGTTCATACGCAGGCGAGTACATAGTTGCAGTATCCGCTCTTATCGACCTTGAAGTTGATATCGAAAACATTAAGAAATTGGTATTCCCGCATCCTACCGTTTGTGAGATTATCAGAGAAACCGTATTTTCAATTAAATAATAAAACAAGGAGAAATAAAAATGTCTAAACAATTATTCGTTGATCCGGTAGAACTTAGAAAACCGGGCAAAATTCATTTTGAAGACATTCCCGTTAACCAATACAACAAGACTATTGCTGACGAGAAAAAGAACTTTTCAAATGATGATTTCGTAAGAATTTTTAACGATATCGCAGTGCTTAGAGAATTCGAAAGCATGATTATGGATATCAAAGTTAAGCAGGAATATCAAGGTTTCAAAACCAATTACCCTGGACCGGCTCACTTGTCTATCGGACAAGAAGCAGCAGCAGTTGGACAAGCATACATCCTTGACCTTAACGATATGACCTTCGGTTCACACAGATCTCACAGTGAGGTTTTGGCTCGTGGTCTTGCTTCTATCCACAAACTTTCCGATGACGAACTTTATAAGATTATGAAGGACTTCATGGGCGGTGAAACCCTTGCTCCGGTTGAAAAATTAAACAAAACCGGTAACGTTAAAGACCTTGCAGTTGACTTCTTGCTCTACGGATTTATGAGTGAAATTTTTGCTCGTAAGACTGGTTTCCACAGAGGTATGGGCGGATCAATGCACGTATTCTTCTTGCCGTTTGGTATTTATCCTAACAACGCTATCGTTGGTGGCGCAGAACCCGTTGCACTTGGTGCGGCTCTTTACAAGAAAGTAAACGACAAACCCGGTATCGTTATCTCTAACAGTGGTGACGGCTCCGTTGGTTGTGGTGTTGTTTACGAATCTATGAACTTCGCTGCTATGGACCAAATGAAACAACTTTGGGAAAAGAAAGGCGGACTTCCTATTCTCTTTAACTTCTTCAACAACTCCTACGGTATGGGCGGACAAACCAGAGGTGAAACCATGGCTTACGACTTCCTCGCAAGACTTGGCGCAGGTGTTTCTCCCACCCAACTCCACGCAGAGCGCGTAGATGGATTCAATCCTTTGGCAGTTATCGATGCTATGAAGAGAAAGAAAGAACTTCTCTTGAAGGGCGAAGGTCCTGCTATGATGGACGTTGTAACTTACCGTTTCGGTGGACACTCTCCGTCCGACTCTATGAGTTACCGTACCCCCGAAGAAGTTGCTGCATGGAAAGAATACGATCCTATCGTAACTTACAGAAAAGCGCTTGTTGATGCTAAAATCGAAAGTGACAGCAAATTCGACGATATCCTTGCTGGAATATCCGAAAGAATGCTCAAACTTTGCAAACTTGCATCTGATAAAGAAGAATCTCCTTATCTTGATTTCAATAAAGATCCTTACTACGTTGAAAACCTTATGTTCTCTAACGGCGCAGTAGAATCCATGGGAGATAGAAAAGTAGAAGTTGGCCGTGACGTTAACCACGAAATGGCTGAAAACGTAAGAGTTAAACAAATCGCAGGTAAGACTCGTTTTGCTTTTGATGAAAGTGGAAAACCCGTATCTAACCTTAAGAGATTCAATATCCGTGACGGTTTGTTCGAAGCAATTATCGATAGATACTATAAAGATCCTACCTTAACTTCCTACGGTGAAGACGTAAGAGACTGGGGCGGTGCGTTCGCAGTTTACAAAGGACTTACCGAAGCCCTTCCTTATCACAGACTCTTCAACTCACCTATATCAGAAGCAGCAATCGTTTCTTCTGCAGTAGGTTACGGTCTTTGCGGTGGTCGTGTAACCGTTGACCTTATGTTCGCTGACTTTATGGGTAGAGCGGGCGACGAAATCTTCAACCAACTTGCTAAATGGCAAGCAATGAGTTCCGGTATTTTGAAGATGCCCGTAACTCTCCGTGTATCAGTTGGTGCAAAATACGGCGCTCAACACTCACAAGACTGGGTTGCACTTCCCGCTCACGTTCCTGGACTTAAAGTTGTATTCCCTGTTACTCCTTACGACTGTAAGGGTATCATGAATGCAGCACTTAACGGAACTGACCCTGTTATCTTCTTTGAATCACAAAGAATTTACGATAAGGGTGAAGAATTCCACGTTGGTGGCGTTCCTGAAGGATACTATGAGATTCCTCTCGGTGAACCCGACGTTAAGAGAGTTGGTAAAGATATCACCATTTTGACTATCGGTGCTACTCTTTATAGAGCAATGGACGCAGCAAAAGTACTTTCTGAAAAGTACGGTGTTGAAGCAGAAATCATTGACGCAAGAAGTATCGTTCCTTTCAACTACGAAAAAGTTGTTGAATCAGTTAAGAAGACTGGTAGAATTATTCTTGCAAGTGACGCTTGTGCAAGAGGTTCAATTTTGAACGACTTTGCTCGTAACATCACTGAAATGTGCTTCGATTATCTTGATGCACCTCCTGTTGTTGTTGGTGCTAAGAACTGGATTACTCCTCCGTTCGAATTCGACGCAGAGTTCTTCCCACAACCTGAATGGATCGTTGACCAAATCAATGACAAGATTATGAAACTTGACGGACACGTAAGCAAACAAAATACTTCAACTGCAGAAATGATTCGTGCAGCGAAGAAAGGTGTATAATTAGATGAATAGTGGAACAGTGAAATTTGAGTTAGTGACAGTACCAGAGGATTTTGAAAGGCAGTTTGACGCTCCTTTCAATATGGCGAAGGATGAATATCTACTTGAGCGCTGTTCCACTTCTTTTATTCTTTTTTGGCGAAACCGCTCGGCAGTTATTGTCGGAGTTAATCAAAACACTTTATCAGAAGTGGATTTGGAGTATACGGATTCGCACGACATACAAGTTGTAAGAAGAATGAGTGGGGGTGGAGCAGTATATCACGATATGGGCAATATTTGCTATACGGTTGTAGCGCCGTATGAAAAAGATTCCGATACGTATCGTGAGTTTTCAGCACCCGTTATAGAATATCTAAACTCAATCGGGATAAAAGCCGAGTTTACAGGACGAAACGATATCACGGTTGAAGGATTTAAAATTTCGGGAAACGCACAGCGCATTAAAGGGGATAGAATTATGCATCACGGCACGATTCTATTTGATACGGATTTGACTGTCCTTGAAAAAGCGCTAATTCCCAGTCCTTTAAAACTAAAAAGCAAAGGAATAAAGTCTGTTCGTGCAAGAGTTGTAAACGTAAAAGAGTTTTGCAAAGAAGATATATCGGTTGACGAATTTTTAGCAGGACTAAATAATTATTTTAAGAAAACTTGTAAAGAAAAGCAGTTGTCTAAAGACGAACTTTTAGAAATTGAAGAAATAGCAAAAAACAAGTATGCAACCTACGAGTGGAACGTTGGAAAATCTCCTAAATCGGAGTTTTTGAAAGCATATAAATTCGACTACGGAATAGTTGAATTAGGATTTAATCTCGTGGACGGTGTTATAAGTGATACCGTTATACACGGAGACTTTTTTGAAATTGAAAGCGCACAGAGTGTGTGCCAAAAACTTAATGGAGTTAAACCTGTAAAACAAGATTTGCTTGTAGCGTTACAGGATATTGACAAGATTAT
>JAZSRG010000064.1:0-3969 GCA_045538365.1 Clostridia bacterium | reverse complement strand
TAATTATTTTATCAAACCACTGTGAGGAAATTTATGTTTGAAAAAGTAACCCCCGAATCAATAGGTATAAGCAGTAAAGCCATATACGACTTTTTAGCAATGCTTGAGCGTCGTGGCGCTACTATGCACTCTATCGTTATGAGTAGATACGGCAAGATTTTTAGTGAAAACTACTGGGCGCCCTTTAATAAAGACAGCGTGCATAGAATGTATTCGGAAACCAAGTCTTACGTGGCTATTGCTGTCGGTCTTTTGGAAGAAGAAGGCAAAATCTCACTTGATGATAAAATAGTAAATTATTTTAAAGATTGTTTAGGACAAACTCTCCCTCCCTTTTTAGATAACCTTACTATAAAAGATATGCTTATGATGAAAACAGCAGGTCAAACTCCGGGCTCGTACGACGCGAAAGAGTTTTACCGTAATAAACTTTATTTTAATCATAAGCACCACTCCCGTCCGTCGAATACTTACTGGGAATACGACTCCAACGGCTCGCAAATACTTTGCGCGTTAGTTGAAAAAATAAGCGGTAAATGCTTACTTGATTACTTAAAAGAAAAACTTTTTGACAAAATGGGCACTTTTAAGACGGCAAAGGTTTTAAAAACCAAAGGCGGTAACTCTTGGGGGGACTCCGCTCTCGTTTGCACCTCACGAGATATGCTTTCTTTTGCTCAACTCGTGTCCAACTACGGTGTATGGGAAGGCGAAAGACTAATGAACGAAACCTATCTTAAAACCGCAACGAGCAAACTCACGGACAATAGAATGACTCACCACAAAGATTCTTTCCACTACGGTTACGGTTATCAAATTTGGCTTGCCCGCGACGACGTGTTCGCCTTCGTTGGTATGGGTGACGAATTAACTATATGTTGTCCTAAAAAAGACTTTATTTTCGTGTGCACGGCAGACAACCAAGGAGAAGGCGAACTCTTTAGAAATATAATGACATTTGAACTTTTGGAAGAAATCATTGATAAATTCAGCGATACACCCTTGCCCGAAGACAAGGAAAACTATGCAAAGTTAGAAGAGTTTTCCGCTTCTTTAAAACTCCGCGCGGAAACGGGTATGACAGACTCTCCTTTTAGAGCCTTTCTTCAAGACAAAGTTTACGTGTGCGACAAAAACCCTATGGGAATTACGGAATTTTCCTTCCACTTTAATGACGAAAAAACGGGTACTTTCCGCTACGAAAAACAAGGGGTAAAAGAGATAAAATTCGGTGTAAACCACAACGAATTTTCTAAATTCCCCCAAACGGGCTACTTTGACGACGTATGTTTCGAGCCGAGTGATACCGTGCTATATGACAGCGCAGTAAGCCTTGCTTGGTACGAAGAAAAGAAAATAATGTTATCTATTAAAATAATCGACAAACATCTCGGCAATATGAGTATTTGCTTCGGTTTCCGTGACGACTTCGTTGCAATATATCTCCGCAAAACCGCGGAATACTTCTTGCACGACTATTGCGAAGCCCAAAACATAGAAGCCACGGACTGTGATGCAAGATTTATTGCAAAGATTAAAGAATAATAAAAACTAACGCAAAACAACAAAAGCACTCGAAAGAGTGCTTTTGTTATATCATAAATTTATATTTGTTTTATTAAATAATTATAAAAATCTTCTACGTATTTAGATTTTTGTACTCTTTCGTGTAATTCGATTATCAAATCTCTTTTACAAACGGGCGACTCTATCGGCAACAAAACGATATTTTTATTTTTAATTTTTCCCCAGGAGTACTCAGGCCAAAACGATACGCCCGTGCCCATACTAATAATATTTTGCACGGCGGACGGCGCATCGGATTCAAATAAAATCTTGGGAGTAAACCCTGCAATTGAGCAAAATCTATTACAAATCGCGCCAAAAAGCCTTGAATTTGAAAGCATAATGAAGTTTTCGTCCTTGACTTCTTTTAAGTTTATCGACTTTCTCTCCGCGTATATAGATTGCTTTGGAACGGCAAGATATATATGCTCTTCTTTTACACAACGTTTTATACAATTACTTTTATTTACCGTATCAATGCTGTTTGTCGTAATCAATATGTCGCAATCGTTTTTTAAATCGTTTTGCTCAAAATCAAATATAACGTCCGCGTTATTTTTTTTGTATTTCATTATCACGTTTACGACAAATGAAGATGCGGCAAGAATATTCAATTTTACCGTTTTATTGACCGTCTTTTTTAGTTGATTTATCTCGTTAGGCAAATTATCAAATTGCGGTAAAAGAGTGTCCAATTTCTTTTTTAAATAAACGCCGTACTCCGTCAAAACTATACGCCTGCCCTGTTTTCTAAAAAGGGGTACGCCTATTTCTTCTTGTAATAATTTCATAGATTGCGTTAATGACGGTTGAGAAATATGCAGTTCTTCCGACGCTCGTGTAATGTGCTCAAGTTTTGCTACGGTATAAAAATATTTAAGTTTTTGCGTGTCCATATTACTCCTTATTCATAGATTAAACCTATCAATATTATAGAAATTATATATTTTACATTTATAATTGTCAAGCGTATAATATAGAAAAATTCAAGGAGTTTGACTATGATTTTTGAAAGTATCATGCTTGTTTGCTTTGGTCTATCTTGGCCGATATCAGTTTACAAAAGTCTAAAATCCAAAACGACAAAAGGAAAAAGTCTTTTGTTCATTTTCGCGATAATAATAGGATATATATCAGGAATATTTGGAAAAATACTAAACAACGATATAAATTACGTTTTGATTTTGTATTGTTTCAACTTGATAATCGTGTCCTTCGACTTAGCGCTATTTTTCATAAATAAACGTAGAGAAAAACACGCCTTAGCGCACTAATCAAAATAAACCACAATCTAAACAAACATCCCCCTAAAATACCAAAAGCACTCGAAAGAGTGCTTTTGGTATAAAAAAAGTAGCGTCGCCAAATCTTACGATTCGTTCAATTACTTCTTTAAAAGCACGCTACTTCTCTACTATTATATTTTATATAAAACCTTTTGTCAATAACAACACTTGACAAGTATAGAAAAAGAGTTTATAAACTGTCCCTTCTCTCGGAGCATAAAAAAATTTTCCAAAGTTTTGATATGGACTTAAACTGTCGTGATTATGAATGAAATCCTGCTCAGCAGGATGAAATCCAATCAAGCTTGGATGAAATCTTCGGCGTTGCCTCAGATGAAATCAAATCCGCCTCCTTAACCCCGCGATAGCGGGATTACATCGCATAGCGATTTCATCCACAACAGTGGATTTATTCCGTCGCAGGCGGATTTAATTGAAAAAACGACAAGTCGAAACTTGTCGTTTTTTCTGGCGGAGAGAGAGGGATTCGAACCCTCGGAACGTGTTACCGTTCACACGATTTCCAATGTTAACGCGCAGCGCACGTATGCCGTCACGGCTATGGAGTGAAAAAGAGAGTAACTTCCCCCTGGGAGAACGTTACCGATTACTTTGTTCTCTACCTTCGGAAGAACGACGTCACTTTTCCCTTTCTCAGCCCGGCGAAGCCGTTTATATGTAAAGTTTGTTAAGAGATAAGTCGGAACCCCGCTTTAGCGCAGATACTGTAGGTCTAATCTTTTTTCTTGTATCCAAAGCATAACGTAACTGCTTTGTCCAGGAGTAGGGGCAAACGAACGAAAACAAAAAAATAGCGCGCGAGATGTAGCGGTTTAGCGGTCTCGCGCGCTTTTGTTTCGGTGTCGCCTTCAATAAGGCGTTATGCGTCTTCTTTATCCGATTTTTTCTTGAGTTCTTTCATTTCGCTTTTTAAACTCAGGTTTTGTAGTCCTGCAGATATTGATATAATAAGCAATATAATGTTAAGGAAAATGGAGAGTATCAGAACTATTTCCTCCGTTGTTGGTTGAGGTGTTACTATTGCATCTGGAATACCGTCACTATTTACTAAATTTGATAGCATGTTTAATAAAATATGTTTCATTCTTCTTTATCC